>PKWQ01000154.1 GCA_003133265.1 Acetobacteraceae bacterium | reverse complement strand
GCCTCGTCGCAGCACCAGACGATGGTATCGGCGGCGCGCTCGATGTCCTCCACCTTGTAGCGGTCGCGGATCGCCTTGTAGCCGGCGAAATAGATCACCTTCGAGCCGGCCGCGCGCGTCGCCGCGCCGATACTGAACAGCACGGCATTGCCGAGACCGCCGCCGACCAGCGCGACGGTGGTGTCGGCATGGATCTCCGTCGGCATGCCGGTGGGGCCCATCAGTACCACCGGCTCGCCAGGTTTCAGCGTGGCGCAGAGGTCGGAACTGCCGCCCATCTCCAGCGCGATGACAGACACCAGCCCCTTGTCGGGATCGGTCCAGGCGCCGGTCATTGCCAGGCCTTCCATGGCCAGCAGCGTGGTGCCGACCCCCGTTTCGGTGACGCGCGGGGCCAGCATCTCGAAATTCTGCAACCGATAGAACTGGCCGGGACGGAACGAACGCGCGGCGGCGGGGGCACGCAGCACCACCTCCACGATCGTCGGCGTCAGCCGATTCACCGCATGCACGGTGGGAACCAGCAGGTCGCGGCAGCGAGCGATGAGATCGGCGCCGGAGACGTCCGAGGCGGTCCGGGCGGCAAGCGCGCGGGAGACGACGGGGTAGCCGCGCTTGGCGCCGCCCATCGCCTTGACCACGTTGCCGAAGAAGCTCGGGTGCAGATCGCCAAAGAAACTGATGAAGCGGCCATCTGGTGCGCGGTGCATCAGCACCTCGGCGCGGTCGGGCTTGCTGAGCGCGCGGGCCGGCGTAACTGGGGCGCCGGTCTCGTCGACCGCCTGGAAATACTTGCCGTCGAGCTTGATCCGCCCGTCCTCGCGCGCCAGCACCGTGTTCGGCTGGGTGCCGGCGGCGACCAGGATGGCACGCGCCGGCAGCACGGTTTCCGTCCCGTCGGCGCGCGCGACACGCAGGCCGGCGGCATGGCTGTACTGATCGACCTCGACCGCGCGCGGGGTCAGGCCCTCGGCGAAGCGTACGCCTTCCTCCAGCGCCTTGGCCACTTCCTCGTGGTTCAGCGTGTAGGAGGGCGCGTCGGTCAGCTTCCGGCGGTAGGCGATGGTCGCGCCGCCCCAGCCGTCCAGCAGGCGCGCCAAACGCGGCGCGCGGCCCTCGCCGGCAGCCACGGCGCGTTCCGCCGCAATGGCCTCGGCATGGACCAAAAACTCGTCGGCGATGGCCGCTTCCTCGTCGTTCCAGCGGGCACGCACCACCGCCTCGCCGCGTTCGGCGGCCAACGTGCGGTAGCGGGTGGCGAACTTCTCCACCTGGCGGACATAGTAGGCGAGGCTCTCGGTGGCGGTGTCGATCGCCGTCAGGCCGCCACCGATGACGACGACGGGCAGCCGGATCTGCAGATTGGCGATGGAGGAGAGTTTCGCCGCACCCGTCAGTTGCAGCGCCATCAGGAAGTCCGATGCCTGCCGCACGCCACGGGCGAGGCTGTTCGGGATGTCCAGCACGGTCGGCTTGCCGGCGCCCATGCACAGCGCGATGTGGTCGAAGCCCATCGCCCAGGCGTCGTCGATCGACAAAGTGGCGCCGCCGCCGAAGCGCACGCCGCCAAAATGCGCGAACTGCACGCGCCGCTCCAGCAGCAGGCGCACCAGCTTCAGGTAGTTCTTGTTCCAGCGCACGGTGATGCCGTACTCGGCGACGCCGCCGAACCCGGCCATCACGCGGTCGTCGAGGTTCTCGTACAGCGTCTCGGTGTCGCGGATCGGCGCAGTGGGGTCGAAGCCGAGCGGCTCGATCTTCAGCCCGTCCACCGCGACCACGCTGTGGCCGTCGTTCATCAGATGGTGCGCCAGGGTGAAGCCTGCGGGGCCGAGGCCGACGATCAGCACCTTGCGCCCGCTGTCGGGGCGCGGCAGCGGACGGCGGATGTCTAGCGGGTTCCAGCGCGTCAGCAGGGAGTAGATCTCCACGCCCCACGGCAGCGCGAGCACATCCTTCAGCACCGAGGTCTCGGTCTGCGGAATGTCGACCGGCTCCTGCTTCTGGTAGATGCAGGCCTTCATGCAGTCGTTGCAGATGCGATGGCCGGTCGCCGCCATCATCGGGTTGTCGACGGCGATGGCGGCGAAGGCGCCCAGTACGGCGCCCTCGGCCCGCAGCGCGTGCATCTCGCTGATCTTCTCGTCCAGCGGACAGCCGGCAAGGGTGACGCCGAACGGCGATTTCTGGAAGTCGCCGCTCTTGCGGTCACGCAGTCCCTTGGAGCAGGAATCCTTGCCCTGCTCGTGGCAGAAGATACAGTAATTGACTTGGTCCAGCGCCTGCTGGGGGTTCATGCCGGGATCGGTGAGCGCGAAGCCCTCGCGCTGGCGCCAATCGTGCTCGGGCAGGCGCAGCATGGTGACGCCGTCGCGCTCGATGGTCTGCACCGGCACCAGATGCGCGGGGTCGACGCGGTGCGGCACGCGAAACAGGGTGCCGCCCTGGTGCGCGGCGCGGCCGGCTTCGGTGAGCGTTGCCCACGCCGCGTAGCGCAGCGCGAGGTCGAGTTTGTCGGCGTCGGCGGCCTTTTCCCAACCGGCGACGGCCTCGGCGAAGCCCTGCTCGGTGAACGGCGCGCCGATCGCGGCTTGCAGCGTCTCGCGGAGTGCTGAGCCGTCGAAGCCGGACGGATCGGCATATTTCTTCACCGCCTGGCGCTGGACGAACAGACGCTTGCAGGCGTGGATGGGATCGAGCGCATGGGTGCGGGCGGCGAGCGCCCCGGCCTGGTGCTCGATGCCGAACAGGGCGGCAACGAACGGGTCGAGTTGCCGGCCGAGGGCGACCACCAGATCGCCTTCATCCTTCGCGGCCAGCGCATCCGGCGTGGCACGCGCGGCCAGCAGCCGGGCGTGCAGGTCCGGCTCGGCGGCGGCCAGACAATCCAGGAACAGCCGGTCGAGGCGGATCAGGCCGTCACGGCCGGCAAGATCGGCGAAATAGAAGCCGAAGCCCAGGGCGGGGGCTTCGGCGGCGTTCAGATCAGCCATCAACACAGACCATCTTCCGCGTGAAGGGAAATATTCGTTCGCGCAGAGTGATCGGGCCGAGGACGCGCGACGTCAAGCCGGACGTTCACGCTCCGCGGAGATGGCAGGCTTGTCGCCAAGGAGCGCGGGATAGGCGGGCGCGCCACCCGCGCTGACCGGTTCGGCGATCGTGCGCATCAGATCCATGGCACTCTCGCGCCGCGGATGCTCCGGCAACAGGCCCTGAGCCAGGGCGATGCGACGAAAATCGTTCGCTATCATGGCCGCCCCCTCTTTGCGTTGTGGGAATTTAAGCAGAAAAAATGGCCGAAGCGTGACATAAATCAACCGGATCGGCATTTTATGCCGATCCGGCGATCTGCGTGGTTCAGTTCGTGCGCGGCGTGCCGGTCGTGGCGCCCGTGTCCTTCGTGGCGTCCTTGCCCGCGGCGCTCTTTGCCGGAGCCGTCTTGCCGGGGGCCGCCTCGGTGGTGGCAGCGGCATGATGGATGGTGGCCTGCTTCGTGGCACTCGGGGTTGTCGCGCCGATGCCGGCGGTCTTGTGAAGGCTCTTGACCGGGTTCGCCGCGTTGGTCTGCGGCGCGGTCTTCGTCGCCGTGGTCGGGGTCCCGGCAACGCCCGGGGCCGCATTGCTTTGGGCCAGGACCGGCATGGCCAAGCTACCCATCAGGATGGTCGCCAGGGTGATGCGGGAAAGGGTGGTCATCGTCTGTATCCTCCGATCCGGCCCGATTGCCGGACAGGGGGATATCACCGCGCCGGCGCGGCGGAGACAGGGCGTAATTGCGGCGCGATCGCGGCGATGCATGAAGAGTACGTCATGCGCCATGCCCGCCGTACATGAAAAGCGCCCAGCCAGGGGCCGGGCGCTTTCCTGTCGAAGACAGCGGATCAGTGGTGGATGTCGACGTCCTTCCGCTCGCGCAGGAACAATATACCGATCACCGCGGTAATGACGGACACGCCGATCGGGTACCACAGCCCGTAATAGATGTCCCCGGTCCAGGCCACGAGCGCGGTGGCGATCAACGGCAGCATGCCGCCGAACCAGCCGTTGCCGATATGGTAGGGGAACGACATCGATGTGTAGCGAATCCTGGCTGGGAACATCTCCACCAGGAAGGCGCCGATGGGCCCGTAAACCATGGTGACGTAGACCACCATGACCAGCAGGATGATGAAGGTCAGCGGCCAGTTGATCTTCGCCGGGTCCGGGCTGGACTTGAAGCCCGCATCCTTCAGCGCGCCGCCAAGCTTGGCCGCATCGAACCCCTCAAGCCGCGTGGCGCCGATCATGGTCACCACGTCCTTGCCGGCCTCGGCCGGGCCGGACTTGAACGACAGGCCCTGCTTGGTCAGGAAGTCCTTCACCCGGTCGCAGCCGGAGAACGTGGTCCACGGCCCGACGAAGACGTGCAGGTTGCAGTGCTCCGCCGCCACCGTAATCACGTTCTTCGACTGGAAGGCGGCCAGATCCGGATTGACCGCCTGGGTCAGCGCCATGAACAGCGGGAAATAGGTCACCGCGGCGATGATGCAGCCCGCCATGATGATCTTCAGCCGCCCGATCTTGTCGGACAGCCAGCCGAACAGCAGAAACAGCGGCGTGCCGACGAGCAGCACCAGGCTGATCAGGATGTAGGCCGATTTCGGGTCCATATGCAGCGTGATGGTCAGGAAGAACAGCACATAGAACTGGCCGGTGTACCAGACCACGCCCTGCCCGGCGCAGGCGCCGAACAGTGCCAGGAAGACGTATTTGTTGTTGGGATAGCGCAGGAAGCTGTCGGTCAGCGGCTGGCGGGAGCCGCGGCCCTCGGACTGCATGCGCTGGAACACCGGGCTCTCGTTCAGCTTGAGCCGGATATAGAGCGACCAGCCCAGCAGCAGGATCGACACCAGGAACGGAATACGCCAACCCCAGCTGGCGAATTCCTTGGGATCGATCAGTTCCCGGCAGACCAGGATGATGATCAGCGACATGAAGAACCCGACGGTCGCCGTTGTCTGAATCCATGCGGTGGATTTGCCACGCGAATTCTGCGGCGCATGCTCGGCGACATAGGTCGCGGCACCGCCATATTCCCCGCCGAGCGCCAGACCCTGCAACAGCCGCAGCCCGACCAGCAAGAGCGGCGCCGTCCAGCCGACGGTGGAGAAGGTGGGCAGCAGGCCGGTGACGAAGGTGGCGAAGCCCATCACCGTAATGGTGACGAGGAACGTGTATTTGCGCCCGACCATGTCGCCGATGCGGCCGAACAAGATGGCGCCGAACGGGCGGACCAGGAAGCCGGCGGCATAGGCGGCGAAGGCGGAGAGCAGCGCCGCGGTATCGTTGCCCGAGGGGAAGAACAACGCGGCGAAGGCTGGCGCCAGGGTCGCGTAGAGGTAGAAATCGTACCATTCGAAAACGGTGCCGAGCGAGGACGCGAGGATGACCCTGCGCTCTTCCGCCGGCGTGACGATAAATGGCGAAACGGTTCCGGCAGTCGCTGTTGCTGTGCTCACTTTTGGACCTCCCTCGTTCCCGGTGATCGCTGAACGGGTTATTGGCCCCGCCCTGTTCATTGGTACTTCCAACGCCCGACCACGATGCCCCCGATAGACTCGCAGCCGACTCGGAGCAGAGATCTTCTTGGAGGTTTCGCGCGAAAATTACAACATATCCATGCGAGAAAGTCACATTCGATCATCGATCCGCGATAGGGAGATGATAACGGCCACGGAACTGGCGTCGCAAGGAGGACAAAGCGATGAACGAAACGATCAAGAACAGCCTCTATGACCGCGCATACGCGGCGTGGGCGGCGGAGCGGACATCCTGGTGGGAGAGCGCCGCCGAGGGCATCACCTGGGACAGGCGCTGGGACACGGTGTTCGATCCCTCCAGCGGCCCCTTCGGGCGCTGGTTCCCCGGCGCGCGGCTCAATACCAGCTTCAACTGCCTGGACCGCCATGTCGCCGCCGGACGCGGCGAACAGGCAGCGCTGATCTGGGACAGCCCTATGGCCGGGCGGATCGTGACGTACACCTACCGCGAACTGACCGACCGCGTGGCCAAGGTGGCCGGCGCGCTCGCCGCGCTGGGTGTGCGCAAGGGCGATCGGGTGGTGATCTATATGCCGATGGTGCCGGAAGCGGCCATCGCCATGCTTGCCAGCGCCCGGCTGGGCGCGATCCATTCCGTGGTGTTCGGCGGGTTCGCCGCCGCCGAGTTGGCCAGCCGCATCGCGGACGCCAAACCGAAGGCGATCGTCTCCGCTTCCTGCGGCCTCGAACCCGGGCGGGTGGTAAAATACAAGCCGCTGCTGGACGCGGCCATTGCGATGTCGCCGCACAAGCCGGATGCCTGCCTGATCCTGCAACGCGAGGCGGCCATCGCGGAACTGACGCCCGGACGCGACCATGATTTCGCGGCCGCCGAGGCCGCTGCCGCGCCGCATCCGCCGGTATCGGTGGCCGCGACCGACCCGCTGTATATACTTTACACATCCGGTACGACCGGACGGCCGAAGGGCGTGGTGCGCGACAATGGCGGACACGCGGTTGCGCTGCACAATTCGATGAAGATGATCTATGGCATCGATCCCGGCGACGTGTATTGGGCGGCCTCCGACGTTGGCTGGGTGGTAGGCCACAGCTACGTCGTCTATGCGCCGCTGCTCGCCGGATGCACTACGGTGATGTACGAAGGCAAGCCGGTCGGCACGCCGGACCCGGGCGCGTTCTGGCGCGTCTGCGCCCAGCATGGCGTGCGCGTGCTGTTCACCGCGCCGACCGCGATGCGCGCGATCAAGCAGCAGGATCCCGAGGGCAAGCTCGCCGCCGGATACGATCTATCGAAGCTGGAGGCGCTGTTCCTGGCCGGCGAACGCTGCGACCCGCCGACGGCGGTCTGGGCGCATGAATTGCTGAAACGACCGGTGGTGGACCATTGGTGGCAGACCGAGACCGGCTGGGCGATCACCGCCGGATTCCGCGGTTATGGATTGTTCCCGATGAAACCGGGATCGGGCGGACGACCCTGCCCCGGCTACGATCTGCATGCGCTGGACGATAACGGGCATCTGTTGCAACGCGGCGAGACCGGCAACCTGTCGGTGCGCCTGCCGCTGCCGCCCGGCTGCGCGCCGACTTTGTGGGAGAACGACGAGGGCTATCGCCACGCCTATATCAGCGATTTTCCCGGCTGGTATCGTACCGGCGACGCCGGCGTGATCGACGCGGACGGCGATGTATCCGTGATGGGCCGCACCGACGACATCATCAACGTCGCCGGCCACCGGCTGTCGACCGGCTCGATGGAGGAGGTGCTGGCGGCGCACCAGGACGTGGCCGAGTGCGCGGTGATCGGCGTCAAGGACGAGCTGAAGGGCCAGACGCCGGTCGGGCTGGTGGTGCTGAAGGCCGGGGTCAATCGCCCGGAGGCGGACATCGTCGCCGAACTGGTGGCGCTGGTGCGCGAGCGTATCGGCCCGGTGGCGGCGTTCAAGGACGCGCGCGTGGTGGCCCGGCTGCCGAAGACGCGGTCCGGCAAGATCCTGCGCGCGACCATCCGCCGGATCGCCGATGGCGAGCAGTTCACCGTGCCGCCGACCATCGAGGACGCGACGGCGCTGGACGAAGTGGGGCGGGTGTTGGGGCGGTAGCCAACGAGGGGAACGGACAGCGGCCCTACAGCACCTTCAGCAGCAGGAAGCCGCCCACCACCCCGGCGGCGATGCCGCAGGTCACCAGGGTCAGCCGGCGCTCGATGAAGTCGCGCACCGGCTCGCCATAGCGGCGCAGCAGCGCGGCGACCAGGAAGAAGCGCGCCCCGCGCGTGACCAGGCTCGCGGCCATGAATTTCGGGAAGCTGAACGCCGCCGCGCCGCAGGCGATGGTGACGATCTTGTAGGGGATCGGCGTCAGGCCCTTGAACAGGATGATCCATACCCCGTACTCGGCGAATGTCGCCTGGAAGGCGGCGAATTTCTCGCCGTAGCCATAGGTGGCGAGGATCGGCCGGGCAATCTCGTTGAACAAGGCATAGCCGATCAGGTAGCCGAGCGCGCCGCCGGCGACCGAGGCGATTGTGCAGATCCCGGCAAGCATCCAGGCGCGCCGTGGCCGGGCCAGCGCCATCAGGATCAGCAGCGGATCGGGCGGGATCGGAAAGAAGCTCGCTTCCGCGAACGCGATCGCGACCAGCCACCAGGGCGCGTTGGGCGAGGCCGAAAGCGCGATCATGCGGGCATAGAGGCGGCGGAGCATGCGAAGTGTCCTTTTCTCGGCGGCTGCCATGCCACGCCCGGGCGCCGGCAGCAACCGCGGCGTCTGGCCTGATCCCGCGGCCGGCTCTATCGTGACCGCAAGCGCCGCCGCGAGAGGCGCTCCCCGGACCGAGGAGACAGACATAATGAGCCGTACCGTTGCCCGCCTGCTGGCGGAAAGCCTGGAAGCCCACGACATCGATCAAATCTTCTGCGTCCCCGGCGAGAGCTATATCGGGCTAACCAATGCGCTGTCGGACCTGAACTCGCTCCGCGTGGTGGTCTGCCGGCACGAAGGCGGCGCGGGCTTCATGGCGGTGGCGGACGGACGGCTGCGCAACCGTGCCGGCGTGTGCATGGTCTCGCGCGGCCCCGGACTGTCGAACGCGATGGTCTCGCTGCATTCGGCGTTCCACGACGCGACGCCGATGGTGATCCTGGTCGGTCAGGTCGAGCGCAAGGATTTCGGCCGCCAGGCCTTGCAGGAGCAGAATTATTCCAGGCTGCTCGCCGACGTCACCAAGCTGGTGATCGAGGTGAACGAGCCGGAGCAGGCATCGGAAGCGATCGCGCGGGCGTTCCATATCGCGGAGAACGGCACGCCCGGGCCGGTGGCGGTGATCCTGCCGGAGGACATCTTCGACGAGACCACCGATGCGGAGGTGAACCTGCCCCGCCCTCGCCCGATGGCCGGACCGCGCGGGCAGGACCTGGACCAGCTCGCGGACATGCTGGCCAAGGCGGAACGGCCGCTGGTGCTGGTCGGCGGCGCGATGGTGCAGGATTCGCTGTTCGACGGGGCGGTGACCACCGACCTGCGCCAACTGGCGGAAAGCTGGATGCTGCCGGTCTGCCCGACGCATCGCCGGCCGCAATTGTTCGACGCGGCGCACCCGAACTATGGCGGCTACATGGGCATCCGCGTGCCGCGCGACCTGATCACCGAGATGAAGAAGGCCGACCTGATGATCAGCCTGGGCGAGCGGATGACGGATTCGGTCAGCCAATCCTACAGCTTCCCCGCCGCCCCGCAGCCGCAGCTGCCGTTCGTGCATGTCTGGCCCGATCCGAACGAGATCGGCCGGGTGTGGCGGCCCGATCTGGGCATCGCCTGCTCGCCCTATGAGGTGGTGAAGGGCCTGCTGGCGCGCGGTGCGCCGGCGGGGGCGGAAAAGCGGCGCGGCTGGGTGGCCGGGCTGCACGCCATCCATCGCAAATTGCTGGCCAAGACCTGGGAGCCGACCACCGACGGCGTGAACTTCGCCGCCGTGGTGTGCGAGGTCGACAAGCACCTGGCGCCGGATGCGACCGTGACCTCGGATGCCGGCAATTTCGGCTCCTATATCCACCGCTATATCAGCTTCAAGCCGGGGCAGATCTTCCTGTCCTCGGTGGTGGGCGCGATGGGCTCGGGCATGCCGATGGCGGTTGCCGCCACCCTGCGCCGGCCCGGCAAGCAGGTGGTCGCGTTCATGGGCGACGGCGGCACCTTGATGGCCGGCAACGAGCTTGCCACCGCGTTCCAGTACGGCGGCAACCCGATCGTCATCATCTCCGACAATTCGATGTATGGCACGATCGGCATGCATTCCTACGTCCGCTATCCGGGGCGGCCGTTCATGGACTCCACCCGCCTGACCAACCCCGATTTTGCCGCCTGGGGCCGATCCTTCGGTGCCGAGGGCATCACCATCACCGATGAGTCCGAGGTGGCCGAGGGGATCGCGCGCGCCTTCGCGGTGAAGACCAGGCCGGTGGTGGTGCATTGCAAGACCTCGGCGTTGCAAATGAGCGCCTGGCGCCGATACGAACTGGGCGGGACCATGCCCTGATGCGCATCGCCCTGATTCACGCGCTGAAGCACTCGATCGCGCCGATCGAGGAGGCATTTTCCCGGCTCTGGCCGGAAGCCCGGCTGGTCAATCTGCTGGACGACTCGCTATCCGCCGATCTGGCGCGCGACGGCGCACTCAGCCCGGCAATGACCGAGCGATTCCTGGACCTGTCGCGCTACGCGGTGCGCTGCGGGGCGGATGCCATTCTGTTCACCTGCTCCGCCTTCGGGCCATGCATCGATGCCTGCGCGGCGGCGCTGGCGCCGATCCCGGTGCTGAAGCCGAACGAGGCGATGATCGAGGAGGCGATTGCCTTCAGTGGCCCGCTGGCGCGGATCGGCCTGCTGGCCAGCTTCGCGCCGACGCTGGCGACCATGCCGGCGGAGTTCGTGGCGACATCGCCCGGCGTGCAGGTGCAACCATGTCTGGCGGCGGCGGCGCTGGAGGCACTGGATCGCGGCAACGGGCCGGAGCACGACGCGGCGGCAGCCAGGGCAGCCGGAGAGATCGCGGGGTGCGACGTGATCGCGCTGGCCCAGTTCAGCCTGGCCCGCGCGGCGGGGGCGGTGGCGGCGGCGACCGGAAAGCCGGTGCTGACCACACCCGATTCCGCCGTGCGCAAGCTGCGCCGGCTGCTGTTGGCGGCCTGACCGTTGGATCTGGCGGCATTGGCGGGAGAGTAACCGCCAACCGCATTTTATCCGGGCTTGACGGCCGATTTCCCGGCATACTGCGGCCCGCTCGAGTGAAGGGTCTCGCAAGACAGCCTTCGTGAGCCCCCTCGCCCAGCGATCCGATCGCGGGCCACGGCCCGCGTATGTGCTGAAACATAACAGCGGCGGAACAATCAATCGGCCGCGCAGGGGGAGTCTATCGTCATGAGCAAACCGCGTCGCATCACGCGCCGCAATGCCCTGAAGCTGGGCGTTGCCGCGACCGCGCTGCCACTGGTTCACATCCGCACCGCCGGCGCCGCCGGCAAGCTGACGTTCGCCATGTGGGATCACTGGGTTCCCGCCGGCAACGACGCAATGCGCAAGGTGGCCGCCGTCTGGGCGGAGAAGAACAAGGTCGATGTGGAAATCGACTTCCTCACCACGACCGGCAACAAGATCGACGTCAGCATGTCGGCCGAGGCCATGGCCGGCACCGGCCACGACGCCTACGCCTTCGGCATGTGGACCGTCCAGCAATGGGCCGAGAAGCTGGAGCCGGTGGACGATATAATGAAGGCGCTGATCGACAAGTACGGCCCGACCATCGAGGGCGTCGAGTATCTCGCCAAGGCGAAGGGGCACTGGATGGCGGTGCCGACCGGCTCCGGCTCCTCGCCGCTGGCGTCCTGCGCGCGCATCAGCATGTTGAAGCAATATGCCGGGATCGACGTGCAGGCGATGTATCCGGCGCATGAGGGCAAACCGTCGGACGCCGCCGCCTGGACCTACGACACGTTCCTGCGGGCCGCCGAGGCATGCCACAAGGCCGGCTACGGGTTTGCCCTGGGGATGGGACAGACCACCGACTCGGTGCAGACCTGGGGGGCCATCTTCGGCGCGTTCGGCGCCGATCTGGTCGACGGCGAAGGCAAGATCACGGTCGATTCCGACAGCGTCCGGCATGTGCTGGAATATGCCAAGAAGCTGGTCCCCTTCCTGCCGGCGGACTCGGTGAGCTACGACGATGCGTCCAACAACCGGGCGCTGATCTCCGGCAAGAGCGCGCTGATCTGGAACCCGCCCTCCGCCTGGGCGGTGGCCAAGCGCGACGCGCCGGCGGTGGCGGCGGATTGCTGGACCTTTCCCAATCCGATGGGGCCAAAAGGCCGCCTGGTGCCGCACCGTCCGTATTTCTGGGGCGTCTGGAAGTTCGCCCAGAACAAGACCGCGGCGAAGGAACTGATCCACTACCTGATGGAACGCCCGCAGGTGGAAACATTGTGTACGGCGGTCGTCGGCTACGACATCCCCCCGTTCAAATCGATGGCCAACTTTCCGGTGTGGGCCGACGTCGAGCCGCCGAAGGGAACGGTCTTCAACTACCCCGTCCGGCCCTGGCACGATGCGAAATACTACATCACCGGCTCCGCGGCGCCGCCCGACATCGCCGTGCAGATGTGGAGCCGGGGCACCATCCCCACCATGGTGGCGAAGCTGTTCTCCGGACAGTCGATCGAGCAGTCGATTGCCTGGGCCAAGGAGGAGTTGGAGGGCTTCGTGCGGTAACCTGACAGCGGCCGGGCCGCCCCCGGAATCCGAGGCGGCTCGGCCGCACCAATTATGCCGGCAGCGTCACCACCGCCCGCGCCCCGCCGGTCGGCCGGTTGGCCAGGGTCACGTCGCCGCCATGGGCGCGCAGGATGTTGCGCGCGATCGGCAGACCGAGGCCGACCCCGCCGGTCTCGTTGTTGCGGCTCGCCTCCACCCGGTAGAACGGCTCGAACACCCGATCCAGGTCGCTGGCCGGGATGCCCGGACCGTCATCCTCGATCTCGATCCGCAGCATCCCCTGAGACGCCGGGATCAGACGCACCGTGGCGCTGGCCCCATAGGTCAGTGCGTTCGTTACCAGATTGCTCAGCGCGCGCTTGAGCGAGAGCGGGCGGACCCGCACGGTCAGATGCGGCGGGCCGCTGAAGCTCAGCCGGTCCGCCGCTTCCGGCCGCGCATCGCCCGCTTCGTCCAGCACGGTACGCAGCAACTCCGCCAGATCGATTGCCGAGACCGGCTCGGTGGTGCTGGCGTCGCGGCCGAAAGCCAGGGTCGCGGAGACCATCGATTCCAACTCGTCGAGATCGGCCAGCATCTTCCGCCGCAGTTCCTCGTCTTCCATGAACTCCGCGCGCAGCTTCAGCCGGGTGATCGGCGTGCGCAGATCGTGGCCGATGGCGGTCAGCATCTCCGTGCGGTCCTGCACGAAGCGGCGGATGCGCGCGGCCATGGTGTTGAAGGCGGCGGCGGCGGTGGCGACCTCCAGCGGCCCGGCCTCGGGCAACGGCGGGGCGTTCACATCGCGCCCCAGCGCCTCGGCCGCGGCGGCGAGCGTGCGCACCGGCAATGTCAGCCGGCGCACCGCCCATAAGGTGAGCAACGCCGCCGCCACGGTCATCCCCAGGAAAGCGGTGAGGAAGCCGGGGGAATGCCAGGGCCGCAGCGGCGCGATTGGCGCGGCGATGTTCAGCCAGACGCCGTTCGGCATGTGCAGGCCGACGACCATCCGCCGCTCCTGCGGCCCGCCAAGCACGCGGATCTCTTGCGGGCGGAGTATCGCGGGCATCGGCACCATGTTCAAATTCACCCGCACCAGGCGTTCGGCGGGCGAGGAGTCGATCGGCAACGGCGCCGTGGGAGGGTTCGGCGACAGCGTGGCGGTTAAACCGGGCGGCAGCCAGATCTCCGAAAGCTTCCGCTCCGTCTCCTCCGCCGGCACCGGCGCCACGGCGCGATAGACGCCCATCATGCGCATGGTGATTTCCCGCATCTGGGCGAAGCGTTGCAGATCGAGCCGATCGAGCGCGTGGATGGTCAGGCCGGCGCCCTGTACGATCACCAGGCCGATCAGCAGCACCGTGGCGGTACGTGCCGCCAGGCTGCGCGGCCACAGACGCAGCTTCATGCGCGTTCCACCGTTGCCGCCAGCACGTAGCCGCCGCCGCGCACGGTCTTGATCAGCTGCGCGTGCCGGCCGTCATCCTCCAGCTTGCGGCGCAGGCGAGAGATGGCGACATCGATCGCACGATCGAACGGCCCGGCTTGGCGCCCGCGCAGCAGGTCCAGCAGCATGTCGCGCGTCAGCACCCGGTTCGCCCGGTCCACCAGCGCCACCAGAAGATCGTATTCGCCCCCGGTCAGCGGCACTTCCACGCCNNCGCAGCACGGCGCGGATGCGCGCCAGCAGCTCCCTTGGGTTGAAGGGCTTGGGCATATAATCGTCGGCGCCAAGCTCGAGGCCGATGATGCGGTCGGTCTCCTCGCCCATGGCGGTCAGCATGACGATCGGCACCTGGGAGTCGGCGCGCAGCCAGCGGGCGAGATCGAGCCCGGACTCGCCAGGCAGCATCAGGTCCAGCACCACCAGATGAAAATGCCCGGTGGTCCAGACGCGCCTTGCCTCGCGCGCATCGCGCGCGGTGGTGACGCGCATCTGGTGCTTCTCCAGAAAGCGAGCGAGCAGATCGCGGATTTCACGGTCGTCGTCGATCACGAGGATGTGCGGCATCTGATCCATGGCCCCAGCATAGGAATATTCATGCAGCAGCGGCAGCTAGTGTTGCAATTGGTTGCACTTCGTCGCCAGCACGCCGTAGGGCAGTTGCATGGCGGCGCCATATATCCACGCACACTGTTGGAAAGGACCGGACAGATGCGTGGTAAAATTCTAGTCGCCGTTGCTACACTTTCTCTTGGCAGCCTGATCGGCGCAAGCGTCGGCGGCTATGCCGTCGCGCAAAACGCCCCGCCCCCGGGCATGGACGCGCCGATGCATGGCGGGCCGGGCATGGGGCCGATGCACCAGATGCACCACCCGATGGCCAGCGAGCAGCGCCCGTTCGGATTGTTCTACCACCCCGCCGACCGCAAGCTGACGACGGCCGAGGTGCAGAAGATCGCCGAGGGATTCCTGCTGTGGCAGGGCAATCGCACCTGGAAGGTGACGGAGGTGGCGGAAGCCCCGGACAACGCGGTCAGCTTCGCGCTGGCCACCGGCGACGGCTCGGTGGTCGCGCGGTTCAGCATGGACCGGGCGACCGGGCGGGTGAAGCGGACAGGCTGAGCGCCACCGCTTCGGCCACGCGGATGCCATCGACGCCGGCGGACAATATCCCGCCGGCGTAACCCGCACCTTCGCCGGCCGGATACAGGCCGCGCGTGTTCAGGCTTTGGAACCCTTCGTCGCGGCGGATGCGGATCGGCGAGGATGTGCGCGTCTCCACCCCGGTCAATACCGCGTCCGCCATCGCGAAACCCTTGATCTGCCGGTCGAAGGCCGGCAGCGCCTCGCGGATGGCGGCGATGGCGTAGTCAGGCAGGCAGCCGGACAGGTCGGTCAGATGCACCCCGGGCCGGTACGACGGCAGGACCGTGCCGAACGCGGTCGATGGCCGGCCGGCGAGGAAATCGCCGACCAGTTGCCCAGGCGCGGCATAAGTGCCGCCGCCAGCCGCGAAGGCCAGCCCCTCCCAATGACGCTGGAATTCGATGCCGGCCAGCGGATCGCCGGGATAGTCCGCCGGGGTTACATCGACCACGATGCCGGCGTTGGCGTTGCGCTCGTTGCGCGAATACTGGCTCATGCCGTTGGTCACGACGCACCCGGGCTCCGAGGTGGCGGCGACCACGGTGCCGCCCGGACACATGCAGAAACTGTAGACCGAGCGGCCGTTGGACGCGTGATGCACCAGCTTGTAGTCCGCCGCGCCCAGCAGCTTATGGCCGGCAAAGGCGCCGAAGCGGCAGCGGTCGATCAACGACTGCGGGTGCTCGATGCGAAAACCGACGGAGAACGGCTTCGGTTCGATATTGACGCCGCGATCGCGCAGCATTGCGAACGTGTCGCGCGCGCTGTGTCCGACGGCCAGCACCACGCGATCGGCGGCGAGAAAGTCCCCGCCCGCCAGCACCACGCCGCGCACAAGCCGGGTTCCATCGGGCTCGATGGCGATGTCGATGTCCTCGACCCGNNACCATGCCGACCAGGCGGAAGGTGCCTATATGCGGCTTGCTGACATACAATATCTCGTGGGGCGCGCCGGCCGCGACGAACTCGGTCAACACCTTGCGCGCGCGATGCTCGGGGTCGCCGATGCGGCTGTAGAGCTTGCCGTCGGAGAAGGTGCCGGCCCCGCCCTCGCCGAACTGGACGTTGGATTCCGGGTTCAGCACCGAGCGGCGCCACAGGCCCCAGGTGTCCTTGGTCCGCTCGCGCACCGCCTTGCCGCGCTCCAGCACGATCGGGCGAAACCCCATCTCGGCCAGGATCAGGGCGGCGAACAGTCCGCAAGGACCGGCGCCGATCACCACCGGACGTGAGACCCCGCCCGCCGGCGCGCGGGCAACGAAGCGGTAGGACGTGTCCGGCGTCGGCGCGACATGCCGATCCCCGGCAAGCCGGGCGCGCACCGCCGCCTCGTCCGCAACATCGATGTCCAGGGTATAGATCAGCGCGATCGCCGACCTCCGCCGGGCATCGTAGGCGCGGCGAAACACCGAGTAGCCGCGCAGGTCTGCCGCCGCGATGCCAAGGCGGTGGACGATGGCGGCCGCGATCGCGTCCTCCGCGTGATCCAGCGGCAGCTTGAGTTCGGTCAGTCGCAGCATGCACGGGGTTCCAGGAAGCTCGATGCCGGCCGGCCCGCCGGCGGCGTAAGCGCGGGGCTGGGCGAAAGCGCTGCTTGATGATAGGCGCCATGACGGGTCAGGCCAAATCGGCCCGATCGTTTTGTGCGGCCGGAACGGGACAGTCGGAGATCCAGGGCATGCGACACGGCTTCTCGTTCCAGGCGCTCGCCGCCGGATTACTGGCGGCGTTCGTGGGGTTCGCGAGCTCGTTCGCCGTGGTGGTGCAAGGGCTGATCGCGGTCGGCGCCGACCGGGGGCAGGCGACGTCCGGCCTGATGGCGCTGTCGATCTCCATGGGGCTGTGCGCGGTCTGGCTCAGCCTGAAGACGCGGCTGCCGATTACCGTGGCGTGGTCCACGCCGGGTGGGGCGCTGCTGGCCACTTCCGGCGCGGTCGCCGGCGGGTTCAACGCCGCGGTCGGCGCGTTCCTGGTCTGCGGGGTGCTGATCGTGCTCGCCGGCCTGTGGAAGCCGCTGGGGCGGTGGGTGGCGGCGATTCCGGCGCCGCTGGCCAACGCGATGCTGGCCGGCGTGCTGCTTGGGGCTGTGCCTGGCCCCGGTCAAGGCGGTGGCGCAGAGCCCGGCGCTGGGGCTGACCATCGTCGTCGTCTGGGCGGTGGTGGCGCGGCTGCGCCGGTTGTTCGCGGTGCCGGCGGCGGTGCTGGTGACCGTGCTGCTGATCGTCGCGACCACGCATCTCTCGGCCGACGCGCTGGGCTCGCTCTGGCCGACGCCGGTGCTGGTGCGGCCGATGTTCACCGTCGCCGCGCTGGTCGNNGGTCGGCATCGCGCTGCCGCTGTTCATCGTCACCATGGCGTCGCAGAACATCCCCGGCATGGCGGTGCTGGCGGTGAACGGCTACCGGCCGCGGCCCGGCCCGCTGTTCACCACGACCGGCGTGTTCAGCCTGCTGGCGGCGCCGTTCGGCGGGCACGCGGTGAACCTGGCCGCGATCACCGCCGCTCTGTGCGCCGGGGAGGACGCGCATCCCGACCGCGCCCGGCGCTACTGGGCCGCCGTGGTGTCGGGGGTGGGCTACGTGCTGTTCGGACTGGCGGCGGGCGCGGCGATGGCCTTCATCAGCGCCGCGCCGCCGATCCTGATCCAGGCGGTGGCCGGACTGGCACTGCTCGGCGCGTTCGGCGGCGCGCTGATGGGCGCGNNCCGGCGGGGCGGTGATGGCGCTGAGCCGGTGGCGGGACCGATCCGACGATGGTAAGAAATCCGGCCACACATAAACCGCCACACACAACGAAGGGGACAGGAAATGGCCAAGAGCGCGCTTCACAAGAAGGGCACCGAGATGCGGCGCAAGCTGATGGGCGAGGCGTTCACCGACAAGCTCGACAAGACCGTCTACTCCAGTCCGATCATGCAGAAATTCGGCGAGGTGACGCGCGAGGCCATCTTCGGCACGCTGTGGACACGCCCCGGGCTCGATCTGAAGACGCGCACGATGGTCACCGTGGTCTCCGACACCGCGACCGGCCGCACGCCGGAACTGCGGATGCATCTGCGCATGGCGCTGAACCAGGGCTGGACCGAGAACGAGCTGGTCGAGGCGATGGTGCATCTGATCGGCTATGTCGGCGCGCCGACGGTGCGCGAGGCGATGATCATGGCCGGCGAGGTGTTCGCGGAGATCAAGGCCGACAAGAAATAGCGGTGCGCGGCGCACGCCCGCTCTCCGGCTGAGAGACCGTTTGAGAACTCTGACGGTTGGTCAGTTTGAATGTCCACAAAGGGTGGGGAGCGGGCATTTGCGTAGGGCGGATAAGCGCAGCGCCATCCGCCAACTCGTCGCGCGGACACATGGCGGATGGCGGATGGCGCAAGTGCTTATCCGCCCTACGCGTGCTACAATGTGAGCTGGGCGACGATTTCGAGGCTGGCAGGATGAACAACGATCATGTCGCAGATGCTGCCCTGATTGCTGCGCTTAGTGACGTGCTGGAGGGAGCGCGGGGTTGTTTTGAACATTACAAGAGGCAAGAAGAGCTTGGAGTCTGGCTGCCTCACCCTTCACCCAGCATTGATGAGTTGGCCAAACCAATTATAGCAGCGATGGAGGCACATCCTAAATTCAAGGAAAATGAGAACCGGTTTTTCGGCTCAAAGCAGCTTATGCGCCACGCTTTCTATCAATCGCGCAACCTCCTTAAAGTCGCCGTAGATCGGGGTCCACTCGCTGCTGTTGCTTGGTATCACAAGGTTCATTCAGCAGAGCGGGCTGACTTAAGATATGTGGCCGAGGTGTATGGTCTAAAAGTCGTCAACAGGGTTACGCTGAGTAACCGTGTTTCCCTTGTGCCTTTAGAAGATTTGCCGCCTTCTGATAATGCAAAAGCCGTCAAAGCCCAATTCGAAATCACGCCGAGGAGGCTACCACTGAGCATACTACCGCTTCCAATCGGAGCGATACTTGAGATACAAGATGTTCCAGGTTACTCATGGGAAAATCCAAACAGGGACCAGACTGTCCCACCGCGTTCAGACGAATTGGAGAGGACGCTTAGAGCCTTTACTCTTGTGAAAGAAGCTTCACCTGTCGTCGGAACATCATGGCTGGAATTCGTCGATGACGATCTGCGTATGGCCGAATTCGGTATGATGAGAATGACCCCTCGATTCGAAGGTATGCTGAGCTTCTCAACAATTGACGTTGATCCAGAGGCAATCGAATGGGTCGAGCTGTATCTAAATCTTTCAGCGAGCCTGAGACCCCAATGCGATGTGGCCATTGAACGACTGAACCTTGCTCGCCGGCGTAGCTCAGCGGGAAACAAAGCTATCGAAGGTGGGATATGTCTTGAGGCACTACTCGGTGCCGACGCCAATCAAGAGATTACCTATCGGCTAAGGTTGCGTGCGGCGCTGCTGCTGTCGGCTGATTTCAACGAGCGTCGTGAAATATCAAAAGCTGTGAACGAATTTTACGCGCTTCGGAGCAAAACGGTTCACGGTGCCCAATACGAACCTGGGAATATTCAAAAGAATGATCCCTGCGCCGCCCTTGGGTTAGATATTTGTGCGCGAGTATTGAGAAAGATTGTCAGTTTGAACAAAAAATTTGTCCCCGAAGATTGGGAGCTTGCAGGGGGACAGCCTCAATAATTTAGGTTGTGATCGGGCTTACGAGGAAAGGCTGCGCAATAAGCTATGCTAACTTACCATAAAGCGCCTTATCCGACACGTTGAATGCCCGCTCCGGATCGTAGGCAACATTCAAACTGGCCCAGCCGTCAGAACCGCACCCGCGTCCCCGCCAGGAACGACGTCCCCGGCGTCTGGTAGCCGTTCACCGGCTCGAAGCGGCTGTCGGTCAGGTTGCGGCCCTTGGCGAACACGGTGACGCCGGGCATCACCTCATAGGTCACCGTCAGGTTCAGGATCAGCCCCTGCCCCGAGGTGCCGATGACGGAATTGCCGTAGGTATCCGTCATCGACGAGCCGTCATTGCCCATCAGGTAATCGGAGAACGCCCCGGTGAACAGCAGTTCCGGCGCGATGGTCAGCCCAGGCAGCGGCCTGGCCAAAGCGGTGAACGAGGCGGTGCTCTGCGGCCGGCGCAACAGCCGCTCGCCGGTATCGAGGTTCTGCGCGTCGGTGAACGTGTAGGCGGCGTTCAGCGTCAGCGTCTCGAACGGACGCAGGGTCAGTTCCAGCTCCGCGCCCTGCATCCGCGCCGAGCCGGCGTTCACCGCCGTATAGACCGGGGTGAAGGCGGTCACGATCAGGTCGCGCACCCGCGTGTCGAACCATGTGGCGCCGAAGCTCGCCAGGTTGCGCCCATGCACCGGGAACAGGTCGGTGGTGAAGCCGGCCTCCCACCCTTCGGAACGCTCCGGGCGCAAAGTGGGATTGCCGACATAGCCGTAGCTGTCCACGCCATAGCGGTCGAACAGCGACGGCGCGCGGAACGCGGTGCCATAGGCCGCCTTGAAGTGCGTAGCGATCTCCTTCACCTCCAGCACCGCGCCGGTGCGCCAGGTGAACGGCATCTGATCGATCACCGCATCCTGGCGCATCTGCCCGGTCAGGGTCAGCCGGTCCCACAGCGTGGTCTTCAGCCCGGCATATCCGGCATCGGTGTCCATGTGCGCCAATGCACTATCGGCATACGGCCCATAAAGACCCGACATCGCCACCTTCACATTCGCCGTGTCGGAGATGTGTTGGTAGCCGAAGGTCAGATCCGTGCTCGAGAACGTCCCGTGGCCGAGCGCCAGGACATCGTCCAGGTGCAGCGTGTTGTTCCACTGCACGTCGGTCCGATAGGCGTGGTAGCGCATATCGTCGCTCGCCTGATTGGGGTCGAGCGGATTGAGCACTTCGGTGTAACGCCGGTCGTCCTGCAGCCGGCCGACGAACAGCCCGGTCTCGTAGGCGCCGTCGAACAGCTTCGAGGTGACACCGACGCGGCCGAGCAGCGAGTCGGACCGCCCGGTGGAGTTGGCGTCATCGAAGGTCGGCGAGCCGAGCGAGTTGAAGCCGAAGATCGCGCTGCGTGCGCGCAGCAACAGCGACAGCCGCGTGCCCTCGGTGGGCGTATAGCCCAGGTTCAGCGTGCCGACCCGGTCGCGGAAGCCCTGCGGCGTGTTGGTGTAGATCGACATCCGCCGCGGCGTGGTGTCGAAGCCCTGCTGGGACTGCGATTCCACGGTCGCGGCGTAATCGACCGGACCCTGGATGCCGGAAAGCACCACACTGCCGGCGACCTGCGCCGGATAGCCGCCGGACAGTTCCGCTTGCACATGCGGCCCCGGCTCGGTGCCGCGACGGGTGATCAGGTTGATCACGCCGCCGATCGCGCCCGAACCGTACAGCGCCGCCATCGGGCCACGGATCACCTCGATCCGCTCGATGTCCGACAGCGTGTCGATGCCGAAATTGAACGCGCCGCTGCTGTCGGAAGCATCGTTCAGCGGCATGCCGTCGCGCAGCACCAGAACGTGGTTGGAGTCGGTGCCGCGCATGAACACGCTGGCATTGCCACCGGGTCCGCCGGATTGCGACACACGCAGGCCAGGCACGGTGGCAAGCGCGTCACTCAGAGTGACATAGCCCTGCGCCTCGATGGTTTGCCGGTCGATCACGGTGACGCCGGCGGGGATGTCCACCACCAAGGTCGGGATGCGGGTCGCGGTCACCACCACATCGGGCAGCGACGGGGCGGGATCGGCGGCACGCGCCGGGACGGCGAATGCCGGGGTGAAGATTGTCGTCGCTAATAGCAACATGGCCAGATCGGTGCGGCGCATGCGGTCCTCCGTCGTACGAGGGACCGCTATGCGATCCCGTTGCTGGGACGACAGCCGCCTACGGGTTTCCCCCGCTGCTTCGGTACACCTCGCCCGTCGCATGCGCGCAGTCTCGACACCGGCCGGTCTCCTGGCTCGCGGGTCCAGGGACACATCGCGCGGGGCGATGCGATCCCAACGCCCGGCCCCGCCTTCTCATCCCCTGTTCGGAGACAATGGCCAAGTGGAGCCAGACTGACCGCCTACAGTTGCGAGGGCAGCCGCGCATATTCGGGGGTCGCCCGACATCACGCGTTCCCGTTTCAGCCCTTGCGGGCTACCGGCGTCTGGACCCACATTACGTGCAGTTGCGCCCGGACAACAGGGGGCGTGCGGCCATAGGGGAAGACATGTTCATTGCCAGCCAGTTGCGCCCGGTCGGGGCCGCATGATCCCACGTATCGAGTTCGACCCCGCCGCGACTCCGCCGCTTTCCGGCATCCGTGTCGTCGATCTCTCCCGCCTCGTCGCCGGCAACATGGTCAGCCTGCAACTCGCCGACCACGGCGCCGAGGTGATCAAGATCGAGGACCCCGACAAGGGCGACCCGCTACGCGCCTGGCGCACCAAGGGGCTCAGCCTGCATTGGAAGGTCTATGCGCGGAACAAGAAGAGCCTCGCGCTCAATCTGCGCCCGGCCGAGGGCAAGCAGGCGCTGCACGACCTGCTGGATAGCAGCCATGTGCTGATCGAGAATTTCCGCCCTGGCACGCTGGAGGAAATGGGGTTTGCGCCGGCGGTGCTGCACGCGCGCAATCCCGGACTGATCATCGTCCGCGTCTCCGGCTTCGGCCAGGACGGTCCGTACCGCGACCGGCCGGGCTTCGGCACGCTGGTAGAGGCGATGTCCGGCTTCGCCTCCAAGAACGGTTTCGACGACCGCCCGCCGGTGCTGCCGCCGCTGGCGCTGGCCGACATGGTCGCCGGCCTGTACGGCGCCTACGCGACGATGATCGCGTTGCGCGAGGTGGAGAAAGGCGGGCGCGGACAGGTGATCGACCTGCCGCTGCTCGATCCCATCGTCTCGATCCTCGGGCCGGACGCGGCGATCTTCAAGGTGACCGGCGAGATTGCACCACGCACCGGCAGCCGCTCATTGACCACCTCGCCGCGCAATGTGTTCCGTACCAAGGAGGGACGCTACATCGCCATCTCCGCCTCAATCCAGGCGATGTCGGAGCGGCTGCTGCGCGCGGTGGGTCGCGCCGACATGATCGACGATCCGCGCTTTCGCACCAACNNGCCGCGCGCACGCTGGAAGAGAACATGCGGGTGTTTCACGAGGCGGAGGTGACGGCAACGCCGGTCTACGACATCGACCAGTTTCTGAACGATCCGCACGTGCAGGCACGCGGCGTGGTGGTGGAGGCGCCGGACGCGGAAGCCGGGTCGGTGCTGATGCACAACATCGTTCCCCGCCTGTCCGAAACGCCGGGCAGCCTGCGCACGCCCGCGCCCAACCTTGGCGAACACACGCGCGAGATACTGGCCGGCCTTGGCTATAACGAGGAAAAGCTCGCCGCGCTGCAATCGGCCGGCGCGATCAAGGGATCAGGCTAGAGCGTGATGATTTTTGGTGGAAACGCACCCGCCCCGTAGCGTAACCATTGGCTTGTTGGGGTTTCGCGTATCCATGGCGTGTCGCGCTGGAGCGATGATGATAGGTCCGATAAAAATCGGCTTGGACGTTAAGACAACAATTCCCGAGGCATCGACGGGAAGGCTCGTCGACGCTTTGACCGATGTAATCCGACCTGTGACAGAGTCGTTCGGCCTCCTTGGCGATCGAATCAGGCTTCACCGAGTTGAGACTACCCTAAAGGTCGCGACACTAGGGATGGAGATTGCTAGGGCACAGCAGATTCCGATCCAGTCCGTCCCATTGAAAGGGCTTCTACCTTTGATAGAAAAGTCCTCTTTGGAGGACGTGGATGACGATCAAATGGTCTCGATGTGGGCCGGTCTTCTAGCGAGCGCGGCTGTTGGTCAGAGCGATTTGCTGCCGAGATATACAACTATACTATCAGAATTAAATAGCGCGACCGCCCGGCTCTTCGAACATATAGTTGCTAGAGATCACGACCTTTCAATCCATTCAGCTGACGAACTGGGATTGGATGCCGACCTCACTGGAGATTGGGTCAT
Organism: Acetobacteraceae bacterium; assembly: GCA_003133265.1. Lineage (GTDB taxonomy): Bacteria > Pseudomonadota > Alphaproteobacteria > Acetobacterales > Acetobacteraceae > PALSA-911. The sequence continues at coordinate 1,195 of PKWQ01000154.1, read as the reverse complement.
TCGTGAACTGCGTCGAGAAGACAGAGGAACTGACCCGGAAATCTTCATAGAATTTATTGTGGAAATGCTGAATTTTCCAGGCGCGGCCCTCGACACGATCGCCCTAGCGGATGGGGAAAACAGCTACGATTGGCCGGGCCTACCCGGTGAGATGGACGATCCGCGCCGAATATCTCACGACCAGAATTTTTTGGGATTTTCGACTTTAGAGAATCTGGGGCTTCTCGAAAGGCATAGCTTTCAGCAAGCGTCGATCGGTCAGTTTTTGGTTTCTGTTTGGTATCATGTTGTCACCCCTATTGGATATGACCTCTATGCTTGTTGCAATCCGGGTAAGCTAAAGCGTTTCAACACTGGTGGCTCGTGATCGGCATGGCAATTTCAGCTCTAAAGGAATTACGAAAACTGGCACGCGGGCTGGAAGGATCAGAAGCTTTCGAAAACCTTCCTCTCCGACTGCGACGAGAGAAGAGCGACCGCGCGGCAATCCTGATGTGCGCCTCTATCCTCGATGCCGGTCTAAAGGCTGGTATTGCAATAAAACTTCAGAACAAAAAAGTGGCTCTGTCTCTGTTTGAAGATTCTGGGCCACTTCATCATTTAGGGGCCAAAATCCAGATGGCTGAGGCAATGGACCTGTTTGGGCCTTTAACAAGAAAAAATCTCGAAATTATTCAAACCGTACGAAACGCTTTTGCTCATTCGCTTCTTGTAGACTCTTTTGCAACGCCCGAGGTAGCGACTACTTGTGATGCACTGACGCTACCTCCTGATTTTTCCGAACGGCCGCCATTCCTAGGGCGTAATAAGATGAGATTCGATACCCATCGGGGCCGTTTTGTCACTACCTGTGTGTGGACTAGCCAATGGGTGATATTGCGAGGGCAAGAGTTCGATTACTCAGACGGAACTCGCAAACCTCTGCCTAGGCTACCCTAATCATTGCTCTGGGTGTTTGACTAAATATTTACCGGTTTAGCAAGCCGTAGGGTGCAACGCGTAGCGGCGGATAAGCGCAGCGTCATCCGCCGTCTTTTGCACGACGGAGGAGGCGGATGACGCTGCGCTTGTCCGCCCTTGTAATAGCGCTGGTGTATGATTGCTGGGTTCCGAAAGGATCACCCAGCCCTGGGCGAGCTACCGCCCCTTGAACACCGGCGACCGCTTCTCCATGAACGCGGTGCGGCCTTCCTTG
>PKWQ01000164.1:1201-9108 GCA_003133265.1 Acetobacteraceae bacterium | reverse complement strand
TCTGGTGGCCGGCGGGGCGGTGATGGCGCTGAGCCGGTGGCGGGACCGATCCGGCGACGGTAAGAAATCCGGCCACACATAAAGACCGTGTACTCCAGTCCGATCATGCAGAAATTCGGCGAGGTCACGCGCGAGGCCATATTTGGAACGTTGTGGACGCGCGAGGGGCTCGATCTGAAGACGCGCACGCTGATCACCGTGGTCTCCGACACCGCGACCGGCCGCACGCCGGAACTGCGGATGCATCTGCGCATGGCGCTGAACCACGGCTGGACCGAGAACGAACTGGTCGAAGCGATGGTGCATCTGATCGGCTATCTGGCGGTGGCGCGCCAGCGGCTTGATAGGACGCCGGAAGATCTGTTCGCCAGCGCGGCTCGTCGCGACGCCATCGAGCGCGGAGAGCCGGGCTGACGCCGCCCGCGCAGGCCCAGGAGCGAACTCAAGCCGCAGTCGGCACGGCGGCGGGCCGCGCGGACGCGGAATCGTACAGCTTGACCATGTCCCGTCCGCTGGCTTTCGCGGCATACAGCGCGTCGTCGGCCTGTTGTACCAGGGTCTGCCATCCGGCGGCGTTGCCAGGCTTCGGCGCCATGGATGCCACGCCCGCGCTCAGTGTAACGACGCCGATCGGGGAACGCGCATGCTTCAGCGACAAGGCCCGGGCCGCCTGTCGCATCGTCTCGGCAAGGGCGCGCGCGCTTGCCGCGTCGGTGTCGGGCAGGATCACGGCGAATTCCTCGCCGCCATAGCGGGCCGCGACGTCGCCCGGCCGCCGCAGGCAGCCCTGAACGACGCGGCCGCCCGCCCGCAGGCATTCGTCACCGGCTGGGTGACCGTGATCGTCGTTGTAATCCTTGAAGTGATCCATATCGATCATGATCAGGGACAGCGGGCGGCCATGCCGCGCCGCCCGGCGGAATTCCCGCTCGATCGCCTGGTCGAAGAACCGCCGGCTCGCCAGGCCGGTCAGGCTGTCCTGCATCGCGAGTTCCTCGAGCGCGCGGTTCGCCTTGGCCACCCGGCGGCCCAGGATGGCCACCACGATCATGACGCAGATCAGGACGATGGCGTGCGTACGCACCTCTGTGCGCCAGCCGCTGAGCGCGTCCTGTCTGCTCTGGGAGACGAGGGTGGCCATCGGGTAGTCGCGCAGATGATCGAAAGAGCCCAGACGCCGTATTCCACCGACGCGGGATGGGTAATCCAGCGTTCCGGCAGACATCAGCCTGGGCAGCGGATGTGTGCGTGCCATCGCGCCGTCTCCCGTCCCGGGGAGAAGGGGACTGCGGACCAGGACGGTGCCGTCATCGGCGATCAGGCCCATGGCGCCGCCCGATTTTGCCTGCACCTGATCGAACAATGCCTGGAAAAACGCCATCGAGACGCTGGCCACCACGACCCCGGCGAAGCTGCCGTCCGGGTGGTTGATCCGGCGCGAGACGGTGATGTTGACGGTGCCGTCCACCCGGCTTGTTACCGGGGAGCCGATGAACGGCCCGCGATCGGGACTGGTCGCATGAAACCGGAAATATCCCCGGTCGGCGTAGTTTATGCCATGTGGGTCCGGCAGCCGCGACTTGACGATCGCGTCGCCCCGCTCGTTCAGGAAGCCCATTTCATGGATCGCGGGCAGCGCCGCCGCCAACTGGGTCATCAGACGATAGATGCGCGCCAGGGATTCGGGGCCGGTGCCTTCGGCCTCCACATTCTCGACCAGACTGGCAACGACCGTATCGCCTGTCTTGATGGTGGTTTCCGCCAGTTCCGCCATCGATCGCGCCATGTTCGACGTGACGATCCCGGTGTGCTCGATGCTGTCGTCATAGACCTGCCAGAGGTGCCAGGCGTCCATCCCGAACAGCGCCACGAAGACGCAAACGACAAGCGGCAGCACCTTGCCTTCCCAGGAAGGCAGCCACTGCTGCCAGCTTGCGGGCAGGAATTTTAGGAACGGAAGGTCGCGCATCTGCTGTGATGAGTACCGAATGAGTGTGACGCAGACGGCGGGAATACAGTCATTCGCCCGCCATGTGCCGCTCGAATGGCAGATAACAGGCTGCTAGGCTCTCAGCTTAACCAGGATTCCCCCGATGAACGGCCACCTTGACCGTCACGGAGGCACGCTAGCCACCAAACCGGGCGTTCGGCAACGGCGAAACACTGGGAAGACGGCTGGAGCCTTGCCGACTGGCCGACGATCGCTGTGTGAGCGAGAATTTGGACCCATGAGCCTGCCTCGGGACGCAGGTCTCCGGCCGGCGGCTATCGGGCGACATTTTCGTAGCTTGTGACGAAATTCTCGACGAGGCTCGGAGCTTGGGGCAAGCTGTGAGATGGCTCGGGTGATTCGTCGCCCGTGCCGAGTCGTCAACTGTCTGGAGATACGTAGCCCAGAAATGCGAAAGCCCGCCTTGGAGGGCGGGCCTTACATCCGGCGAGGCCGGGAAAACTCTGAGTCTGGTAAACCAGAGCTTTCCTGAAAATTCGCCCTAGATCAAGTGAAAACTGCGGTTTTCGCTAAAGGGCGGTCTTGTGCCGATTTTTGGCCCCTTCCCCGGCGGGTTGCGCAGCAACCCGAGGGAGAACTCATGTCTACGTTTGCCCAATGCCTGCCCGCCCTGCCCGGCTTTGCCGGGGCGAAGACCTATGCCGCCTGGCCGGTGTGGTCGCAGAGCACAACGAAGGAAATCCGCTTTCAGCCCATGCCGAAGAAGGCCGTGACGCGGCTATGGCACCGCGCCCGCGACTTCGACCGGCAGACCCGGCGCAAGGATCACCACGGCGGAGCCGTGGGCCACAGCGCCTTGCAGGTGCTGCACACGCTGATCTTCGATTTCCTGAACTACACGAGCGGGCGGCTCAACCCGTCCTATGCGGCGATCGCGCGCAAGGCGAACGTGTGCGAGCGCACGGTTGCCAATGCGCTCAGGCGGCTGCGCGAGCTTGGTATCCTGAATTGGGTGCGGCGATGCGTGGAGAGCCGGCGGGATGGCCGTTTCGTGCTTGAGCAGGAGACGAACGCCTATGCCGTTCTGCCGGCCTCACATTGGCGCGGCTACCGAGAGCCACCAGAAGCCCCGCCGCCGGCACCAGGCACTTGGGGCGATCACCCTCCCCTGCCCGCCCTGCTGGCTCAGGCAGCGGCCGAGCGGCAGGCCGGCGGGACGCTACGAGGTGCAATCGGGATCCTCGGCAGCGATCCCACGGACGCCCTTGCTATGGCACTGGCTCGGCTCGGACGGGGTGTGCTGGCGGCAAATCCTCAGTGATTTACTGGACTGCACGCCATGCAAAGAAACCCTCCTCCAACTTTATTTTCCCTGATTGCATGACCTGATCCCTACCCACAGACAAGAAACGCGGAGCGCGCCAAAAGCGCGCATAGGATATTATTGTCTTGGGGGCGCTTCGCCCCCAAAATCCCCAGAAGATATTTCAGCAAGGCGCTGCTCAAGAAGGGAGCGGCGCAAACAGTGTGCCAAACACGGGCAGCGCCGAGGGTATTCCGATAACGGTTATCGAAAAGAAGAGCTGGTCGGTATGGAGCCTGTCCCCCTGCCCTGCCGATCAGGGATTGGTCGGACGGCGCGCTGTGTGACGGACGCGCAGAATGACGACCCTGTCACCCTCAATGCGATACCGGATGATGTAAGGGTAGGAGCTGATCAACTCACGCATGTTGGTTCGCGGAACCGGACGACCCCGGTGCGGGAAGTGTTCGAGGCTGTCGCCTTCGCCGCGCAAGGTCTCGGCAACGTGCATAGCGGCACGCGGGTTGAATTCGAAGATGTAATCGTAAGCGAGGACGATGCCATCCAAGGCAGGCTCAGTCCAGACAACCTGCATAAATTAGGCACGCGGCGGCGGGGTTCTTTCGCCCTTGGCGAGTTTTATCAGCCATTCGCGAACCCGCCCATGCTCAACATAGCGGCCTGCCGCGTAAGCCGCCTCAGCCTCGGCATCGAGGCGGGCTTCATGCGCCGCGTCCGGCTCCATATCGAAAATCGACTGTGTCTCAGTGTCAGCCATAAGCGCCTCCTACGGCGCTGAGCTTATAGCACAATCAGGAGCGAATTGCAGCAGGGCAAATGCCCCTGCGGAGCGCCGAACAAGGGGCGATCCTGAAGAAGTGCAGATATGAAGGTGTGCACACTTGCAGGAATTCACGCTTGACGCTGTGCAAGAGACATTATATCGTCACTTCTGAAGGTGTGCACACCTGATGGAGTTCAGATATGAAGAAAATTGCCCTTGTGGCGCAAAAAGGCGGGGTCGGGAAAACGACGATCGCCGTCAATCTCGCCGTAGCGGCACAGGGGGCCGGTATTCAAACCGCCCTCTTCGACCTCGACCAGCAGGAAAGCGCCGTTATCTGGTCTGATCGGCGCGCCAGCGAGCAACCGCATGTCGAATTTCTGACCGAGCGCCGGCTTGCGGAGGCCCTACGCGCCGCCGAGGCGCAAGGCTTCGGGCTTGCGATCATTGACACGCCCCCGGCGGCTGGCCCCCAGGCGTACACTGCCGCGCAGGCTGCCGACCTGGTGTTGATCCCGTGCCGGCCCAGCCTGGTCGATCTCGACGCCATCAAGCGGACGGCGCAACTGGTAAAGTCCGCCGGCATCGAGGCGTTCGTCGTGTTCAATGCGGCGGCCCCCGGCGCGACGACGCTGCTTGAGGACGCCGCCGGGATTGTGCGGGATGCCGGCCTGGCCGTCGCTCCCGTCGTGTTGCGCGAGCGCAGCGCCTACCGCGCAGCCTGGCCGGTCGGGAAGGCTGTCGTGGAGACAGAGCCGAAAGGCAAGGCGGCCGGCGAAATATCAGAATTGATAAAATGGATTTTTGCACACCTGAAGGTTTGCACACCTGACGTTGTGAAATAAAAAGGGGGATGCCTATGGCCAGACGTTCGATCCTATCCGCCGTTCGGAATACGCCCGAGGCCGCACCGGAGACGGCCGCGCCCGTGGAGACTGTCGCGGCGCGCGTGCCGACGCCAAAGCCGAGCCGCGTCGCCAAGCTGCATGTCGGCGGGTATTTCGATCCCATAGACCCGACGGTTATGGCCTTTCAGAAACTCAAGGTCGATCTGCGCCGGTCGCAGCAGGACATGCTGCTTGAGGCGCTACGGGATTTTGTGGCCAAGCATGAGGCTGCGCAGGCTTTCCGAGGGTAGAGCAGGGGATATAGCCTGCCCCGGCGTTGTGAGCCGACTTCCCCCGCATATCCGCCATTGCCTGGGCGTGTCCCCGCCAAGAGCGGGGCCGGGTGCTAGGCGCCAGAGCGCCCCGAGCCGCGAAGGCGCGTCTCGGCCCTGACGGGTAGGCCCCCTCACGCGCTGATATGGCCCGTGCTTATGACCTGAGCGGGGATTGGGCAGGGCACATGTCGGTTACCATGCAGCCCGGCTGATCGCGGTATTCCCTGAATCGTCCCCTCTTATGTTCCCGCATATGTTCCCTAAAAGCGGGAACGCGGCATACGGGCGGAGCGGCCTTTCAGCCCGGGTCGAAGGAGTCGGCGAACTCGGGATCGGCGTAGTATCGCAGCTTGTCGACAGTCCTCACCCGTTCGGTGCTTGCGCTCCGCTGCGGCCTCCGGGCGGCTCCTTGACCATCTCCGCAGCCAAGAAAGCAAAGAGGCATTGACGAAAGAAGACTTTTAGTAGTAACGTTTATACATCGCCGACGTGCCTTTGCAGACAGGAGAGCCGCCCATGACCATCACCACCCTATCCAGCCGGGAGTTCAATCAGGACACCAGCCGCGCCAAGAAAGCCGCCTCAGAAGGGCCGGTGTTTATCACCGACCGGGGCAAGCCCGCCCATGTGCTGCTTAGCATCGAGGACTATCAGCGCATCACCGGCAAGCACCGGAGTATCGTTGATGCCCTGTCCATGCCAGGACTCGCGGACATCGAGTTTGATCCGCCCCGCTCGCGTGAACTCGCCCGGCCGGCCGATTTCTCGTAATGTTCCTACTCGATACCAACGTCATTTCCGAACTGCGCAAGGCCGGCGACGGCAAAGCCGACGCCAATGTCGTCGCCTGGCTGTCCAGCGTGGACGCCACGACCGTTTACCTCTCCGCCATCACCCTCATGGAGATTGAACTCGGCATCCTCCGGATCGAGCGGCGCGATCCCGCCCAAGGGGCCAGGCTTCGCGCCTGGATGGATCAGCACATCCTGCCTGAATTTGCGGATCGAACCCTGCCGGTCGATACGGCCGTGGCGCTCCGCTGTGCGCCCCTTCATGTGCCAGACCCGCGCCCCGAGCGTGATGCGTTCATCGCAGCGACTGCCCTAGCGCATGGCATGACGGTCGTGACCCGGAATATCGCCGATTTCGCGCCGATCGGCGTGCCGCTTTTGAACCCGTGGGACGCTTCCCAATGACTGATTGCGCCGCGCCCACCGGCTACGCCGGATCGAACATGCCGGCGAACTCGGGATCGGCGTAGTATCGCAGCTTGTCGGCGACGATCGGCCGAAGGCCGGCGAGAAACAGCAGCTCCCGGTTTTGCGGCAGGTTGCGGACCTCATCGGGGGTGAGCAGCGCCCGGCCGGTGTGCTGGTCCGAGAAGGACAGCCCCGACTTTTCGCCGTCGAGGGCGTGGCTCATGGTCTGGAATACGACGGTTTCCTGGCCGAGCAGAGCAGATCGGACACCAGGCGGGCGCTGTCGTGATCGTTGACGCCGAACACCTGCAGGACGCCGGCATTGCTCAGGAAGGTGCCGGCGCGGAACGGGCTCGCCAGGATGGAGAGGATGGCCCAGACGGGATTGCGCAGGGCCGTGAGCAGCATGTTGCAGAAGGCTCGCCACGTCCTCATGCGTCTGTTTTCTCGGATGCGGGCAGAGCGGCCGGCGCGGCAGGCGTGGGCGGTGTGGTCAGCAGATCGGCGAACAGCGCCTTGTCGTCGTCGCGCGTGAGGAAGCCCGGCAATTCCCGGCGCAACCACGCACCCAGGCCCTTGGAGAATTCCTCATCACCGCTCTTTTCCAGCCGGTACAGCACCAGCGCGCCGAGTAGAATCTTGCGCCGGGTGTCCCTGGCCCGTTCCTGCTTGCCCAATCGTGCTTGCAGGGTTTTGCGTTGGGCTTCGAGCTGGGATATCCGTTCCTCGATCGAGCGTCTTGCCATCGTCGGTTCCTTCCACTTGTCCGGGTTTTGCAGTATATAGCCGTTCGCGCCGTCGATCATAATTCCACGCTTCTGGCGGCCTTATCCCTGCACCACTGGCGAGCTACACCGCCCGAACAGAGCGTAAGCGATAATTGGAAGAGCGCACTTACGAGTTGCTGCGCAACTCAGCGCTTGGTAATAGGATAATGGCATGGCGCTCTACCATTTGAGCATGAAACCTATTTCGCGCGCCTCGGGGCGTAGCTCCGTCGCCTCTGCGGCTTATCGTGTCGCCGAACGCCTGGAAAACAAACGCGATGGCCTGGTGCATGATTTTTCGCGGCGCTCCGGCGTCGAGCATGCCGAGATCGTGCTTCCGGCCGCTGCGGATGCCGCATGGGCCAAGGAGCGTTCGGCCTTGTGGAATGCCGCCGAGGCATCCGAGAAACGCAAGGATGCCCGCGTCGCCCGGGAAATCGAGGTGTCCCTGCCGCATGAGCTATCGGGCGAACAGCGGCTTGCGCTGACGCGGGCGTTCGCCCAGGGCCTTGCCGATCGCTATGGCGTGGCGGTGGATTTTGCGATCCATAGCCCGCACGGCAAGACCGACATTCGCAATAACCATGCCCACATCATGATGACGACGCGGAAGGTCGGACCGAGGCGGTCTGCCAGACCGAGGCGCTCTGCCGGGCAGGATGGCCTTGGCGAGAAATCCGACCTTGAGCTTGAGAACAAGAAGTTGCAGGCGCTTGGCCTGCCGACTTCGCATGAGCAGCT
>PKWQ01000164.1:0-1189 GCA_003133265.1 Acetobacteraceae bacterium | reverse complement strand
CATGCGACGCAGATGGAGCGGCGCGGCAAGGACGTGTCGCGGGTTCGGCTGGACGAGGAGGCGGCCAAGCGCAACGCCGCGCTGATCCGCGACAAGCCGGACCAGGTTTTGACGCTGATCACGGCCGAAAAGAGCGTGTTCGACCGGCACGACGTGGCGCGGGTGCTGCACCGCTACATCGACGGGGCGGAGGCATTCCAGGCGGCGTTTGCGAAGGTGATGGCGTCGCCGGCCCTGGTGGAGTTGCGGGCCGAACAGCGGGACGAGCAGGGACGGGTTGTCGAGCAGGCGCGCTATTCGACGCGCGAGATGGTGTCGATCGAACGCGACATGGCGAACAGCGCCGACCGCATGGTTTTGGAGCGCGGCTTCGGTGTCGCCGGCCGGCATGTGGATGCGGCGGCCGGGGCGCAGCAGCGGGCGGGCATCCAGCTTGCCGACGAGCAGCTTGCGGCGGTCGAGCATGTCGCCGGACCGGAGCGCATCGCGGCGGTGGTGGGGCTGGCCGGGGCGGGCAAGAGCACCATGCTCGCGGCGGCGCGCGAGGCTTGGGAAGCGCAGGGCTACCAGGTCCATGGCGCCGCGCTGGCCGGCAAGGCGGCCGAGGGGCTGGAGGAGTCTTCCGGCATCGCCTCGCGGACCCTGGCATCGTGGGAGCGGGGCTGGGAACGCGGGTTCGACCAACTCGGGCCGCGCGACGTGTTCGTAATCGACGAGGCCGGCATGGTCGGCTCGAAGCAGCTTTCCCGGTTCATCACTGAGGCAGACCGGGTCGGCGCGAAAATCGTGCTGGTCGGCGATCCGGAGCAGTTGCAGCCGATCGGGGCGGGTGCCGCCTTCCGGTCCGTGGCCGAACGGGTCGGGTTTGTCGAGTTGGAAGGCGTGCGCCGGCAGCGCGAGGACTGGCAGCGGGCGGCGTCGGTGGATTTTGGCCGGTATCGCACGGCCGAGGGGCTGGCCGCCTATGAGCAACACGGCGCGATCCGGCTGGAAGACACGGGGGAACAGGTACGCGGCGCGATCGTGCGCGACGTGATGGCCGACATGGCGGCGCGGCCGGACGGCTCGCGCCTGGTGCTGGCGCATCGCCGGGCCGACGTGCAGGACCTCAACGAGGCGATCCGCGCGGCCCGCCAGGAGCGGACCGGACCGAGGCGGTCTGCCGGGCCGGCCGGGCAGGGCGAGCTGG
>PKWQ01000366.1 GCA_003133265.1 Acetobacteraceae bacterium | reverse complement strand
CAGCGCCGCCGCCAGCCGCGCATCGCCAGCGACCACCAGCGCCAGCCGCCGCGCCCGGCAGATCCTGGCCAGCTTCCGCCCCAGCGCCGCGCGGTCCGGGTTTCCGTCATGGCGGAACACCACCCCGGCCAATCCACGCGGCAGCCGCGCCGCCGCCGGCAGCGGGTCGGGCAGACGGGCGCTGTCGGTGAACAGCCACAGCGGCGGCAGGCCCCGGATTCCACGCCTGGACTTGACGGCACGTCCCCAGGCGACAAGCTTTCCGTCCATGACCCTCTCCGATCCCATCGCCGAGAACCTGCGCCGCATCCACGACCGCATCGCCGCGGCCGCCATCGCCGCGAACCGCAGACCGGAGGATGTCACGTTGGTGGCGGTTTCCAAGACCAAGCCGATCGAGGCGGTCCGCGCCGCCCTCGCCGCCGGCCAGATGATCTTCGGCGAGAACCGGGTGCAGGAGGCGGAAAGCAAGTTCCCGCAACTCCGCGCCGAGTACCCGGACCTCCGCCTGCACCTGATCGGCGGCCTGCAAACCAACAAGGCACGCGACGCGGTGCGGCTCGGCGACGTGATCGAAAGCCTGGACCGCCCGCGCCTCGCCGATGCCATCGCCGCCGCGATCGCCAAGGAAGGCCGGACGCCGACACTGCTTATAGAGGTGAATGTCGGCGACGAGCCGCGGAAGGCCGGCGTCACCCGCGCCGACGCCGACGGCTTCATCGACGAATGCAAGTCCCGCTTCGGCGCGGCGCTGGTGGGCCTGATGTGCGTGCCCCCCGCCGATCAGGACCCGCGCCCGCATTTCACCTGGCTGGCCGACCGCGCCGCCAAGCATGGGCTGCCCGTCGTCTCCATGGGCATGTCGGCGGATTTCGAGATCGCCATCGCCTGCGGCGCCACCTGGGTGCGCGTCGGCACCGCCATCTTCGGCGTCCGCCCTCTCGTATAAGCACGGGCATATGAGCAAACGCGCGCGCGCCATCGAAGACGCGCTTCAGCACGCCAGGCGGCTGTTCTCCGCCGGCCAGACGCCGCAGGCCGCACAGATCTGCCAGCAGATCCTAAGCGCCGCGCCGGGCCACCCCGAGGCGCTGCATCTGCTCGGCCTAGCAGCACTACGCCAGGGCCAGCCGGAAACCGCCAGCGCCTGCCTCGCCGATGCCATCGCCCGCAAGCCGCGGGCGGCGGCGCTGTTTCACGCCCAGCGCGGCCTGGTGCTGCTGGAACTCGGCCGGGCGGCGGAGGCCGAGGCCGCCTGCAGGGCGGCGCTCGCCCTGAAGCCCAACACCGCCGAGGCGGTGCAATGCCTCGGCCACGCGCTGTTCGACCAGCGCCGGCCGGAAGAAGCCGTCGCCGCCTACCGCGAGGCGCTGCGCCTCAAGCCCTCGCTGGCGGACATCCAGAACAACCTCGCCATGGCGCTGCGCGAAGCCGACCAGCCGGACGAAGCCGAGCGCTGGTTCCGCGCCGCCGTGCGGCGCGAGCCCAACGACGTGGCCCTGCGCGGCAATTTCGCCAGCCTGCTGCGGATGGAAGGCCGGCTGGAGGAAGCCGAGATCGCCTATCGCGCGGCACTCCGCCTGGACCCCGACGATGCGGTGCAGCGCTACAATCTCGGCATCCTGCTGCTGCTCGCCGGGCGTCTGCCGGAGGGCTGGGCCGAGTACGAGCACCGCTTCCGCGCCGGCGCCACGCTTGGACGCCGCTTTCCCCAGCCGCTCTGGTCCGGCGAGCCGTTGGCCGGCCGCACCCTGCTGGTGCATGCCGAACAGGGTTTTGGCGACACCATCCAGTTCTGCCGCTATTTGCCGAAGCTGGCGCAAACCGGCCGGGTGGTGCTGGAGGCGCCGGGCCGGCTGCTGCGCCTGCTGTCCAGCCTGCCGGGCGATATCCGGCTGGTGCGCGCCGGCGAGACGCTGCCGGAGTTCGACCTGCATTGCCCGCTGCTCGGCCTGCCCGGCCGCCGCGGCACCACGCTGGACACCATTCCGGCCGATGTGCCCTATCTCCACGCCGAGGATGCCCTGGTGGCGCAATGGCGCGAGCGGATCGGGCCGGAGGGCTTCAAGGTCGGCATCTGCTGGCAGGGCAACCCGGACTATGCGACGGATCGCAGCCGCTCCATCGCGCTGGCGCATTTCCGGCCGCTGGCCCAGCTGCCCGGCGCGCGCCTGATCAGCCTGCAAAAGACCAACGGCGTGGAGCAGCTGGACCGGCTGGCGGCGGAGCTGCGCGTCGAGACGCTGGGCGATGCGCTGGACGCCGGGCCGGACGGCTTCGTCGACACCGCCGCGATCATGCAGTCGCTCGATCTGGTGATCACCTCCGACACCGCCATCCCGCATCTGGCCGGCGCGCTCGGCCGGCCGGTCTGGCTGGCGCTGGCGAAGACCCCGGACTGGCGCTGGCTGCTCGACCGGCCGGATTGCCCTTGGTACCCGTCCATGCGCCTGTTCCGCCAGGGCGCGCGGGGCGACTGGCCCGGCGTCTTCACCGAGATCGCCGATGCGCTCGCGGCCGCCATCCAAGGACATCCAGCCCGATGACCCAGCCAATCCCGATCCCATGCGTGCCGGTCTCCTGGGGCGAACTGATCGACAAGATCACCATCCTGGAGATCAAGCTGGCCCGCCTGCGCGCGACCGACGCCCTGGCCAACGCGCGGACCGAACACGACGCGCTCGCCGCCGCGCTGACACCGCTCGGAGCGTTTCCGGCGGAGCTGGAGCGCCTGCGCGCCGACCTCGTGACGGTCAATACCCGCCTGTGGGACATCGAGGACGCCATCCGCGAGCACGAGGCGCGAAACGATTTCGACGCCGGCTTCATCACCCTGGCCCGCTCCGTCTATCGGGAAAACGACCTGCGCGGCCGGCTCAAGCGGGAGATCAACACGCTGCTCGGTTCGGCGATCGTCGAGGAAAAACAATACGCCGCATACTGAGCGGCGGCCGATCCGCCATGGTGCGGTCACATTTCGGCCATGGTCTGGATGACGCTGCCGCGAGGTTCCCATGACGCAGCAGCGGACCTGCCACACGCCCGCCACAAAATCGCCCGCTTGTCTCGCCTCCGTCCCAGGCGTATGGGGTCCGCCGCCCGGCAGGTTCCGGGCAGGCGTGGGTCGGCGGCACGGCGCGGGAGAGCAAGCCCGCTTGATGTCCTGGCAACCATCGGCCTACTCCATTCGCAGAGGCTCCGCATGGCGCAACCCAGGGCGCTCGGCCCCCTGACCCGGCATTGTTTCGCCGGAGCCGGCCGATGACCACCGCTACCGCTACCGCGACAGCCACGCTCGCCGCCCGCAAGCCGCCGCCCAGGCTCAGTACCCTGCTGGCGGTGCTGGGGGTGGTCTATGGCGATATCGGCACCAGCCCGCTCTATGCCTTCAAGACCAGCCTGCTGCTGTTCAAGGGCGTGCCGATCACCGAGACCGAGGTCATGGGCATCCTGTCGCTGATCTTCTGGTCGCTGGTGATGATCGTCACCGTGAAATACGTGCTGCTGGTGATGCGCGCCGACAACCATGGCGAGGGCGGCATCCTTGCCCTGATGGCGCTGGCCCAGCGCGTCGCCGTCGGCACGCATCTGCGCAACACGCTGGCCCTGGTCGGCGTCGCCGGCGCCTGCCTGTTCTTCGGCGACGGCGTCATCACCCCGGCCATCTCCGTGCTGTCGGCGGTCGAGGGACTGGAGATCGCCAACCCGCAACTGAAAGAGTACGTACTGCCGATCTCGGCGGCGGTGATCGTCGTGCTGTTCGGCATGCAATGGCGCGGCACCGGCAGCATCGGGCGCATGTTCGGCCCGGTTATGACCGTCTGGTTCCTCGTCATCGGCGGGCTCGGCCTGCTCGAGGTCGCCCAGCACCCCTTCGTCCTGGCGGCGGTCTCGCCCACCTACGCGGTCGCCCTGTGCATCCAGCACAAGACCCTTGCCTTCATCGTGCTCGGCGCCGTCGTGCTGTGCGTCACCGGCGCGGAGGCGCTGTATGCCGACATGGGCCATTTCGGCGCCCGGCCGATCCGCCTGACCTGGCTGGTGTTCGTGCTGCCCTGTCTGGTGCTGAACTATTTCGGCCAGGGCGCGGTGATCCTGAGCGATCCGAAGGCGATCGAGAACCCGTTCTTCATGATGGGGCCGGACTGGCTGCGCCTGCCGATGGTGATCCTGGCGACCGTCGCCACCGTCATCGCCAGCCAGGCGCTGATCTCCGGCGCCTACTCGATCACGCGCCAGTGCATGCAGCTCGGCTTCCTGCCGCGCATGACGGTGCGCCACACCTCCAATGTCGAGGAAGGCCAGATCTACGTCCCGCAGGTGAACACCGCGCTGGCCGTCGGCGTGCTGATTCTGGTCTTCGCCTTCAAGACCTCCGACAATCTGGCCGCCGCCTACGGCATCGCCGTCACCGGCACGTTCCTGTGTACCTGCGTGCTGGCCATGGTGGTGTTCCGCCGCCAGTACAAATGGTCCCGCACCGCCTCGGTGGTGGTGTTCGGCGGCTTCTTCGCCATCGACGCTGTGTTCTTCGCCGCCAACGCGCTGAAAGTGCCGGAGGGCGGCTGGGTGCCGCTGGTGCTCGGGCTGGCGCTGATGGCGCTGATGACATCCTGGCATCGCGGGCGCGAGCTGCTGCTGGCGCGCTGGAAGCAGGACAGCCTGCCGCTCGCCTTGTTCCTCGCGCGCCTGCCACAGTCGCGCACCGTGCGCGTGCCCGGCATGGCGGTGTTCCTGACCGGCAACCCCGACTATGTACCGGCCGCGCTGCTGCACAACCTGAAGCACAACAAGGTGCTGCACGAGCGGGTCCTGTTCGTCACGGTGCAGAACCTGGACGAACCGGAAGTTGGCGCCTCGCGGCGCACCCATGTCGAGGAGCTGTCGCCGGGCATCCATCGGGTGCTGCTGCGCTACGGCTTCATGGAAAGCCCGAACATCCCCCGCGCGCTGGAAGATCTGAACCAGCGCGGCGTCGCCTTCGATCCGATGCAGGCGAGCTACTTCCTCGGTCGCGAGGTGCTGGTCCCGGCGATGGTGCCGAAAATGCCGCTCTGGCGCCTGTGGCTGTTCCTGGTGCTGGCCCGCAACGCCGTCTCCGCCACCGAGTTCTTCCGCATCCCCTCCGATCGCGTGGTGGAGCTTGGGGTGCGCATTGCAATCTAGGCGAACAAAACCGACACGGTACTTGATCCGGCGGCCAAGCGAGATTACATGGCCGATGTCGGGCGATGCTCTCCGCGTCGCTCGTCCGTTCGGCCCCGCAAGGGCCGGGCGCGTTTCAACAACAACCATGGATCACATGAAACCGCGATCTAGCAGCGAAACCGTCGAACCGTACAGTAGGCGCTTCCCGCGCTCTGGCGTTCCGGCGGCAATGATCGCCCGGGAGTTTCGTGTGACCGCGTTCCTGCGGGCAGCCATCATCGGCTGACCGCGCGCGGTCGCCGCCTCCTGGGCCGGGAATAACCCGTAGCCGTAGGAGGTGTCGCAATGACCGCCTTACTCGACCTTGCCCGTCCGCGGGCGCGCACCACCCTGGACACCGCCACCTTGCTGGCGCGGTTCGGTCTCGCCCCATGTCTGGTCGCGCACTGGACACTGGACGATGCCGGTCGCCCCATCGCCGTGTGGTGCCGGGACATCGTGCCGCACCGCCCGTCCATCGCCCGCAAACCCGATCACGGAGGTTCCTGATGCAGGACGGCCCTAGTAGCGGCCGGACCTTCGGGTCCGGCCGCCCCGTGACCAAGGGCCGGGCAGGGTAGAGGCGGGATCAGCAATCCGCCGCTTCCCGCTCGGCACGCCCGACGGAAGGACCGCGGATCGATGCCTCACGCAACACAACCCCAACGGGTTCCGGCCCAGCAGGTTTCGGCGCGCCGCCCTGGCTGGCGCCACCGCGCCATGCATTTCCTGGTGGTGGCCGGCCCCGGCCTGATCGTGATGGTCGCCGACAACGACGCCGGCGCCGTCTCCACCTACACCCAGGCCGGCGCGCAATACGGTACTTCGCTGCTGTGGGTGCTGCTGCTGCTGCTGCCCGTCTGCTATTTCGTTCAGGAGATGGTCGCCCGCCTGGGCATCGCCACCGGCCAGGGCCACGCGGCGATGATCTACCAGCGATTCGGCAAATGGTGGGGCCGGTTCTCGCTGTTCGACCTGCTGTTGGTGAACTTCTTCACCATCGTAACCGAATTCGCCGCCATCGACCTCGCATCGCGCCGGCTCGGCCTGAACCCGGACGTGATCGTGCCGCTCTCCGCCGTCTGTCTGATCGTGCTGGTCGGCACCGGCAGCTACCGGCGCTGGGAACGGATGACGCTGGCGCTGTGCGGGCTCAACCTCGCCTGGCTGTTCCTGGCCTGGAAGGTCGGTCCCGACGCGCGCCAGGCGATCCGCGACACGCTGGTCCCCAGCATGCCGGCGGGCGGGATCACCGGCGACCTGGTGTTCCTGATCATCGCCATCGTCGGCACCACCATCGCGCCATGGCAGCTTTTCTTCCAGCAGAGCTGCGTCGCCGACAAGCGGCTGCGCTTCGCCGACCTCAAGGCCGCCCGGCTCGATACGCTGATCGGCGCCGGAGCCGTCGTCGCCTTCGCCGCCTGCATGATGCTGGTCGGCGATGCGCTGCGCCGCCAGGGCGGCAGCTACGAAGACCCGGCGCAGATGGCCGTCGCACTCCGCTCCAGTATCGGCGAGACCGGTTCGACGCTGATCCTGCTGATGATGTGCAATGCCGCGCTGCTGGGCGCCACCGCCATCTCGCTGTCCTCCGCCTGGGCGTGGGGTGAGGTGGCGGGCTGGAAGAACACGTTGCAGGCCAAGATCAGCGACGCGCCGCGGTTCTATGCCGCCTACGCGCTGGGCGTGGCCGCCGCCGCCGGGCTGGTGCTGATCCCCGGCGCGCCGTTGCAGACCATCATCGTCGCGGTGCAGGTGCTGGCCGGCGTGATGCTGCCGTCCGCCATCATCTTCCTGCAACTGCTGCTGAACGACCGGGAGATGCTCGGCGCGCGTTTCGCCAACCGTCCCTGGAACAACTGGGTGAACTGGACNNACGGTGATCACCGTGCTGTTCGCGCTGTCCCTGCTGCTGGCGGTGCAGGTCATCCTGCCCGGCCTGTTCCCCGCCGCCGCCTGAACGCGATTACAGGAGTGAATTCAATGTCCGACACCACATTCTCCCCCATCCTGCTCCGCGTGATCCACCCGCTCGATGACGTGCCGGAGCAGAAGCTGTATCGCGAGGGCATGGGCCGCATCCGCATGACCCTTGCCGCGAAGCTCTCGCTGCTGACGCTGCGTGGTTATCTGATCGTCATGCTGGCGCTGGTGGCCTGGCGCGTCGGCGGTTTTTGAATGCCCCGCCATCGGGCCGCCGACTGTTCCTGGCTGGTGGTCCCGCTCGGCGCCTTTGCCGCAGCGATGGTCGCCGCGACCATGCCATGAGGCGCAACGGGCAATCTCTAAGAACCGAGGAACCATTGGTGGAGCCAAGCGGGATCGAACCGCTGACCNNCTCCCAGCTGAGCTATGGCCCCGACCGATGGGAGGCGGCATATAGACCCGCCCGCCCCAACCGATCAAGGGGCGGAATCGACTCTCTGGCATGTTCTGTTGTGCGCGATGCCGCCCTGCGTCCATGATCGAACCATGAACCAAGCGGATATCCTCTGGGCCCCGTCACGCGAGCGGGTGCTGACCACCAATGCCTGGGCCTTCCTGCATTGGCTCGACACCACGCGCGGCATCGCGCTGGCGGATTGGCCGGCACTGCACGCCTTCTCCGCCACCGATCCGATCGAATTCCGCGCCGCACTCGCCGATTTCTGCCAGCTGCCGGAAGCACCGAGCCGGATCGTCCGCCATGCCGGCGATGCCGAGGCCCTGGTGCTGCTCGGCGCGGACGGCTCCCGCCGGGCGTTCAGCCACGACGATCTCGCCACCCCGCGCACGGATGTGCCGGCGGACATCGCCGCCGCGCTGACCCGGCTCTGGCCGCGCGCGACGCTGACGCGCGCGCTGGCCGATATCCTGCTGTATCAGGACATCCGTCCCGACGATTCCCTGCTGGTCGCCGGCAATCCGTCCTGGCCCAGCCTCGCCGCATTGCTGCAAGGCACCCGGATCATCGTCCATGCCGGCCGGCCGGATACAATGCTGCCGCTGGCGGCGGACGAGCAGGCGACGATTATCCTGGCACCCGCCAACTGGCTCGCCGACGGTTCGTTCCAGCGCCGCCGGCGGCCAAACCTGAGCAAGCTGCGCGCCATCGTCGCCACCGGCGGACCGCTGGCGCCGGAGGCGCGCATCCGCGTCGCCACCTGGATCAAGCCCAACCTGATGCTGCTGGCCCGCGCCGGGGAGACGGTGTGGGGCAATCCGCTGGAGCCGGTGCGGACCCGCCCGGAAGCGGGTCCGGCCCTGTTCGCGCCGGTCAGGCAGCCAGTTCCAGACCCGGATCGACCTTAAACCCGGCCTCGGTCTTCTGGCGCAGTTCGGCGAGCGTCACGTCCGGTGCGATATCCACCAGCACCAGCCCGTTCGGATGCACCTCGAACACGCCAAGCTCGGTGATCACCATGCTGACCACGCCCTTGCCGGTCAGCGGCAGGGTGCAGCGTTTCAGCAGCTTCGGCTTGCCGCCGGCGGTATGCTCCATCAGCACCACCACGCGCGGCACGCCGGCCACCAGGTCCATCGCGCCGCCCATCCCCTTCACCATCTTGCCGGGGATCATCCAGTTGGCGAGGTCGCCGTTCTCCGCCACCTGCAAGGCGCCGAGGATGGAAATGTTGATGTGCCCGCCGCGCACCATGGCGAAGCTCGCCGCGCTGTCGACGAAGCTGGTGGAGGGCAGCGCGGTCACGGTCTGCTTGCCGGCGTTGATCACGTCCGGGTCCTCGTCGCCCTCGAAGGGAAACGGCCCGTAGCCCAGCATGCCGTTCTCGCTGTGCAGCTGCACCGAGATCCCCTCGGGGATGTAGTTCGCCACCAGCGTCGGGATGCCGATGCCGAGATTGACGTAGAACCCGTCCTGCAGCTCCCGCGCCGCGCGGGCCGCCATTTCTTCACGTGTCCAGGGCATTGTTCTTCCTCCCCGATTGCTAAACGATCGCCCGCGCCTCGATGCCGCTCATGCCGCCTGACGCTTGCGGACGGTGCGCTGCTCGATGCGCTTTTCCACATGGTCCAGCTTGACGATGCGCTTCACGAAGATGCCCGGCGTGACGATGTGATCGCCGTCCAGCGCCCCGAGCGGCACCAGCTCCTCGACCTCCACGACGGTCATGGCCGCCGCGGTCGCCATGATCGGATTGAAGTTCCGCGCCGTCTTGCGATAGACGAGGTTGCCCTCGGGATCGGCCTTCCAGGCATGGATGATCGCCAGATCGGCGAACAGGCCGCGCTCCTGCACGTACATCCGTCCATCGAACTCGGCGGTCGGCTTGCCCTCGGCGATGATCGTGCCCACGCCGGTCGCGGTATAGAACGCCGGAATGCCCGCGCCGCCGGCCCGGATGCGCTCGGCCAGCGTGCCTTGCGGGTTGAATTCGATTTCCAGCTCTCCGGCCAGGTACTGTTTGGCGAACGTGGCGTTCTCGCCCACGTAGGAGCTGATCATCCGCTTGATCTGGCGGGTCTGCAGCAGCACCCCCAGGCCCGCATCGTCGACGCCGGCGTTGTTGGAGATGCAGATGAGGTCCTTCACCCCGGATTCCCTGATCGCCTCGATCAGCGCCCCCGGAATGCCGCACAACCCGAACCCGCCGGCCATGATGGTCATGCCGTCCCGCAACACATCGGCCAGGGCCGATTTGGCATCCGGGTAGATCTTGCTCACCGCCATTGCGCGCTCATCCCCTGCAGGCTGCGTTTCATCCGCAACCTGCCACCACGCCGCCCCGGAAGCAACGCGATGAGCGCCGGAGATTAAGCCCCGACCAGTCGCGCGCGATCAGTAGCGATAGAGGTCGTGCTTGAACGGCCCGGCCGCGCCGATGCCGAGATAGGCGGACTGCTTGTCGGTCAACTTCGTCAGCTTCGCCCCGACCTTGGCGAGATGCAGCGCCGCCACCTTCTCGTCCAGGTGCTTCGGCAGGGTGTAGACCTTGCGCTCGTACTTACCCGGGGCGGCGTTCCACAGCTCGAGCTGGGCCAGCACCTGATTGGTAAAGGATGCCGACATCACGAAGCTCGGGTGGCCCGTCGCATTGCCGAGATTCACCAGCCGTCCCTCGGACAGCACGATCAGCCGCTTGCCGTCGGGGAACAGCACCTCGTCGACCTGCGGCTTGACGTTCTCCCAGGCGTAGTTGCGCAGCGCCTCGATCTGGATTTCGCTGTCGAAGTGGCCGATGTTGCA
>PKWQ01000286.1 GCA_003133265.1 Acetobacteraceae bacterium | reverse complement strand
GCTCATCGTTGCGCGGCTGCTGATCGGTGCCGCGGTCTATCTGCTGCTGGTGCTGTTGCTGCTGCGCGCCCAGGCGCGCGCGGCTTTGCGCGCCGTCGGGTTCGGCGTGGCGGCGCTGGCGATCGTGCTGGCCCATCCGCCCGGCGCGCGGGCGACGGACCTCGCGGATTATTTTCCCCCGGGCGTGCCGGGCTACGACATCTGGCGGGGCGTCACCGTGGCGTCCCGGCTACACCCGCTCACCGATCCGCCGGGCGTTCATGCCGGCAGCTTCCTGATCCGTCCCGCCCTGGAGGAAGGCATCGGCTACGACGACAATGTCCTGGGCGGCGCGCGGGGCCGTGGCGCCTCGAATGTCGTCACCCGGCCCTCAGTGCTGATCGGTTCGGACTGGTCGCGCGACAGCCTGGGCGCATATCTCAGCCTGGCCGATGCGCGCTATCTGGAGCTGCCGCGCCAGGATCGCACCGACTGGACCGCCTCGCTCGGCGCCGGCATCGATGTCGGGCGCGACCGGCTGAGCCTCGCGGTCTCGCACATGTCGTTGCACGAGAACCGCACCGATATCGACGCCATCGCCGCTGACGCGCCGATCGCCTACCGGGTCGACGATGCCCGCGCCGCCTATGCGCTGAGTCTGAACCGGCTATCGGTGACGCCGAACATCGATGTCTCCACCTATCGCTACGAGGCGACGACCATCCTCGGCGTGCCGGCGTCGCAGGCGTCGCGCGACCGTGACGTAGTGCGCGGCGGCGTTACGCTGCGCTACGACTTCGCCCCGGATCGCGGCCTGTTGCTGCTGACCCGGGCCACCGGGTCGCGCTACACGGTGCCGCAGCCGGGCTCGCCGTCGCGCGATTCCACCGGCTACGAGGTGCTGGCGGGCCTGGATTACGATTATGACGGCATCTGGCGCTGGCGGCTGCTGGCGGGCTGGGAGCAGCGGGACTTCGTCGCCCGGCAATACGGCACGCATGCCGCGCCGATCGTCGAGGGCGGCGCGATCTGGACGCCGACCGGGCTGACCACGCTCACCGCCACGCTCTCGCGCAGCATCGAGGACGCGGCGCAGGAAGGCGTCGGCGGCTACACACTGACCAGCGCCAAACTGAGCCTGGATCACGAATATCTGCGCGACGTGCTGTTGCGGGCATCCGCCGGCGTGCAGAACGCGGTCTATACCGAGGGCGGCGGCAACCAGACGGCGCTGACGCTCGGCGCCGGCGCGACCTGGCTGCTGGATCGCAATGTCCGCCTGTCCGCGACCTACGGCTTCAGCGCGCAGGATGGCACGCGTAATCCGGCATTGGCGGTTTCCGGCCGTTCCATCCGCAACGTTTTCATGCTGACGATGCGGTTCGCCCTGTGATGCCGGCATCGGTCCGGCTGCTGGGACTGGATTTCGCCGATCTGGACGCGGAGGCCGCCGCCGCGTGGCTGGCGCTTCGCCCGGCGGCGGCGGCGTTCCGCTACGTCGTCACGCCGAACGCCGATCATCTGGTCCGGCTGCGGCGGCAGCGCGAACTCGCGGCACTCTATGCCGATGCGTTGCTGCGGTTGCTCGATTCTCGGGTGACCGCTGGCGCGGCGCGCATGCTCGGGCTGCCCGCGCCGCGTGTTGCTCCGGGCAGCGATGTTGCCGCATTGCTGTTGCGGCGGCATCTGCGAGCGGGAGAGCGCGTGACGATCGTCGGATTGCGGCCCCAGCATCTGCCGGCGCTGGTGCGCAATGTCGGCATCGCCCAGCCGGCGCATTACGATCCGCCCGTCGGCTTCGAGCGCGACCCGGTGGCGCTGCGGCGGACGGTGGCGTTCGTGCTGGCGCATCCGGCGCGGTTCGTCTTTCTGGCGGTGGGTTCGCCGCGTCAGGAAATCCTGGCCGCCGCGATCCAGGCGAGCGGGCAGGCGCGCGGTACCGGGCTGTGCGTTGGGGCGGCGCTGGATTTCCTGTCCGGCGCGGTGCCGCGCGCACCGGTCTGGATGCGCCACGCCGGGCTGGAATGGCTGCACCGTCTGGCGTCCGATCCACGACGGCTGGCGCGGCGCTATCTGCTGGACAGCCCGGCGGTGTTCCCGTTGCTGCTGCGCGAGCGGTTGGGTCGGCCCGGCTGAGACAGGCGGCCGAACACCTCGTTGCGCAGCCGCGCCAACGGCGAGCCGCGATGCGCGAGGTCGTTGCGCCGCAGATAGGCGCGCACGACGGGCGACAGCGGGCGCGGCGGGCCGGCTGCGGCGGCGAGCCGCATCGCGGCGGGTAGCGCCCGCATGGTCTGCCCGAGCAGGCCGTGGCGCAGCCCCTTCAGCAGATAGCCGGCATAGCGCGGCGCCAGCGACGCCCACCCGGCGCCGGTCTTGCGGCCGATATAGAGACGGTTGCGGACGAAATAGAACCAGCGCGTGGCGGACCATGAAACCCGCGCGTCCGGGCTGACCTTGTGGCGCACGACGATGTCGCCGCGATAGCGGATATGCCAGCCGAGCGCGATGGCGCGCAGGCAGAAATCGAATTCCTCCCAGCAGAAAAATAGCGCGTCGTCGTAGCCGCCCGCCGCGTCCCATGCGGTGCGGCGGATGGCGTGGCCGGCGCCGACGAAGGTGACCGCGTCGAAAATCTCCGCCGCGCGCGTCAGCAGCGCGGCGGGGTAGCCCCAGGAGGAGAGGTCATCCGCCCCGCTCGCGTGTACCAGGATGCGAAAGCCGACGGCGCCGAGTGCCGGATCCTCGTCCAGCGCCGCCACCGCGCGGGCGAGCGTGGCGGGATCGGCGAATTCGGCATCGTTGTCGAGCGCGACGATGACCCTACCGTGCCCGAGCGCGCTGGCGCGGTTGCGCCCGCCGGCGACCCCAAGATTGTGGCCGAGCGCGATCAGGCTGGCGTCGTCGCGGTCTCGCACGGCGGCGGCGATCCGGTGCAGCGCCTCGGGCCGCGATCCCTGGTCCAGCACATGCAGATGAAACGAACATCCGGTCTGCGCCAGTGCCGAGGCGATGGCCTGTTCGGTTTCCTCCGCGCGGTCGAGTGCCAGGATGATGACGTCGGCATCATAGGCGCCGGCCGGCGCGGCGGTCATCGCCGCGCGGCGATGGCGGGGATGGAGAGATAGGCCAGCCGCTTCATTTCCTTGCGCCCGCGCGCGATGGAATCCAGCACCAGGCCGCAGAACACGGACAGGCAGGACAGCAGTTCCAGCCCGGTCGCCAGCAATGCGGTGGGCAGGCGCGGCACCAGGCCGGTACGGAAGAATTCCATGATCACCGGCAGGCCGAGGCCGATGCCGAGCAGGCACAGCACCGCGCCGGCCAGCGCGAACAGTTGCAGTGGCCGTTCCTGCTTCACCAGCACGATGATGGTGCGCAGGATGCGAAGCCCGTCGGCGTAGGTGCGCAGCTTGGACGCCGAGCCGGCCGGCCGGGGCCGGTACGGCGTGGGAACTTCCTGGATCGGCATGTTCAGCTCCAGCGCATGGATGGTGAACTCGGTCTCCGTCTCGAACCCGCCGGCCAGCGCGGGGAAGGATTTGACGAAGCGCCGGCTGAAGGCGCGGTAGCCGGAGAGCATGTCGCTGACACGGTCGCCGAAGATGCGGCGGACGATGCCGGTGAGCAGCGCGTTGCCGAAGCGATGGCCGCGCCGGTAGGCCCCATCCTCGTTGCCGATCCTTGTGCCGGTGACCATGTCGAGCTGTTCGCCGACCAGCAGCCGGACCATCGCGGGTGCGGTCGCGGCGTCGTAGGTGTCGTCGCCGTCCACCAGGATGTAGATGTCGGCCTCCACATCGGCGAACATGCGGCGCACCACATGGCCCTTGCCCTGCAGGCGTTCGCTGCGCACCACGGCGCCGGCCGCGCGCGCCAGCTTGCCGGTTCGGTCGCGCGAGTTGTTGTCGTAGACATAGACGATGGCCTGCGGCAGGCAGGCGCGGAAGTCGGCGACCACTTTACGGATCGCCGGCGCCTCGTTCTGGCAGGGGATGAGCACCGCGATCCGCGGCGGATCGTTCGCCGTCTCGGTGGACGGGTGCCGGGCTGCGTGGCGATCCAGTCGTGTTTGCAACATGTGCGGCAGACTTTCCCTCGGCTGCGCGTAAAGGGCGCGGGTCAATAGGCGTTCCGCATGCCGAGCACCGTCGCCGCGGTGCGGGCCAGCACGACCAGATCGAGCCAGAGCGACCAGTTCTCGATATATTCGAGGTCGCTGTCGATGCGGCGGACCAGCTTATCCTCCGTCTCGGTCTCGCCGCGCAGGCCGCGCACCTGGGCGAGGCCGGTCATGCCGGGCCGCACCCGGTGGCGCGCGGCGTAGTGCGCCACCACCTGATCGAACGGCCGCCCGCCGGCGTGCGTGCCCGGCGCGTGTGGGCGGGGGCCGACAAACGACATCTCCCCGCGCAGCACGTTGAAGATCTGCGGCAGCTCGTCGAGGGAGGTGCGGCGCAGCACGGCGCCGAGGCGGGTCACGCGCGGATCGTGGCGCGTGACCTGCGTGCGCGCCGCATGGTCCGCCAGATGATGGTGGATGGTGCGGAACTTCAGCATCCGGAAGTCGCGGTTGTTGAACCCGGTGCGGTACTGGCGGAACAGGACCGGTCCCGGGCTGTCGATGCGGATGGCCAGCGCGATCAGCGCCATCGGCAGGGCGAACACGATCAGTGCCAGCGTCGCCACAACGATGTCCTCGATGCGCTTGACCAGGCTGGGCCATCCGGCGAGCGGCGGGGCGAGGATATGCATCAGATGGATGCCTCCCGTGCCCGGCAGGTCCGGCGCCAGCCAAATGTGGACGGGCCATTCCGCCAGCCGGCGGATCAGGTCCAGCACCCGATCTTCCGCCGACCAGGGGAGTGCCACGATCACCTGGTCGACGCCGCCGCCGCGGATCAGCGCGAACAGTTCCGTGACGCTGCCCAGGCAGGGGGCGGAATCGGCGTCGGTCGTGGCGCGCGCGCGCCGGTCGTCGACATAGCCGAGCAAGCGGATGTCCGGGTGCGGGCTGAGACGCAAGGATCGCATCAGTCCCGTGCCCTGCGGTCCGCTGCCGACGACGACCGTGCGCAAGCCGAAGCGTCGGCCGGGTTCGCCGGCCAGCACCGCGCCAGCGGCGGCACGGCCGGCGAGCAGGCCGAGCAGGCCGAG
>PKWQ01000165.1 GCA_003133265.1 Acetobacteraceae bacterium | reverse complement strand
GAGCGACGGCTCATCGACAAGAAATAGTTTGGGCCGCCCCATCAGGGCGCGGCCAATCGCCAGCATCTGCTGCTCGCCGCCGGAGAGATTGCCCGCCAGTTGCCGGCAGCGTTCCCGCAGAACGGGAAAATAGCCGTAGATCTGTGCCATGCGCGCCGTGTTGTCGTTGGTGCTGCGCGTGTATCCGCCGACGCGGAGATTTTCCTCCACGCTGAGATGGGTGAAGACGCGCCGCCCCTCCGGGGAGTAGCCGATCCCGCGCCGCATGATCTGGTTCGGCTGCTGGCCGACGAGGCTGCTGCCCTGCCATGCGATCCGGCCGCTACCGATCGTCACCATGCCGAGAATGGCCTTCAGCGTGCTGCTTTTGCCGGCGCCGTTGGAGCCGACCAGGGCGACGATCCCACCCGCCGCCACGGTGAAGCTTACGGAGTCCGTGCCGCGCACACGGCCGTATCGCACTTCCAGGTTATCGACCGCGAGCAGGGTCATCCGCTTTGATGCCGCCGCGCGTACGACGCTCCCAGATAGGCCTCGATGACGCCGGGATCGCCCAGCACGAGATTGGGCGCACCCTGCGCCAATTCCTGCCCATGATGCACGACCACCACGCGATCACAGAGGCCGGAGATGAAACGCATGTTGTGGTCGATCACCACGACGGTGATGCCGCGGTCGCGTACCTTCGAGATGACATCGCGCACATGGCTCGCCTCCTCCACCGAAAGGCCGGCGACGGGTTCGTCCAGCAATATAATGCTCGGCTGGGCCGCGAGCGCAATCACGATGCCCAGCGCCTTCTGCGTGCCGTACGACAAGCTGCCGGCCACTTGGTCGGCGACGCCCGACAAATCCAGCTGTCCGAGCAGCGCCTCCACCAGTTCTTCCGCCGCTTCGTACCTGCGCCGGGCGTGCGGCGTGCCAAAAAACTCGGAAAACCATTCGGAATGGGCAAGACGGAACGCGCCGCGTCGCGCGTTCTCGCGCACTGTGCGCGCGCTGAACACCGCCGTGGACTGGAAGGTGCGCATCAAGCCCAGCCGGGCCAAGCGGTGCGGTGCCAGACCCGTGACATCGACGCCGTCGAGCAAAACGCTGCCGGCGGAGGGTTCGATCACGCCGCTAATAAGGTTGACGATGGTGGTCTTCCCGGCGCCGCTCGGGCCGATCAGCCCGAGGATCTCTCCCCGCTGCACCGAAAAGGACAGGTCGCTGACCGCACGCACGCCGCCGAAGGATCGCGCCAGCCCGCGAAGTTCCAGCAGCGTGCTCATGTGCGCGCCGCGCGCCCGCGCTTCGCGCGATCCGACACCGACATAGCGAGTTGTCGCAGGCGACCGGCAAGCTCGACCAGGCCGCCAGGAATTGCCGCGATGACGATGATCAGGATGATGCCGAACATCACCTGCTGCATCTCGACATAGCCGCGCAGCAGCTCCGGCAGGATCACGATGAACACGGCGCCGATCACCGCGCCGAGCAGCGAACCCATTCCGCCGATCACATTCATCACGACGAAGCTCAGCGACTGTACCGAGGTGAAGGCGCCCGGATCGATGTAGTGCAGGTAGTGCGCCATCAGGCCGCCCTGGATTCCGGCCAGCGCCGTGGACAGCACGAAGACCCCAACCTTCACCCGCAGCACTGGCACGCCGGAGCACTGCGCCAGGCGCTCGCCTTCCCGCACGCTGTCGATCACGCGGCCGATCCCGCTACTCAGCACCCGCGCGACCAGGGCGACGCAGAGCAGCGCGGTGCCGAGCGCCAGCCAGTAGAACGCCGCCGGCGTGGCGAAAACCGGGGCCGGCGACGGAATGCCGAAAATGCCGTTGGCACCGCCCGTCAGTCCTGACCACTGCAGGAAGCCGAGGCGCAGGATCTCACCCAGCAGGAATGTAACAAGAACAAAGTACTTGCCTTGCAGGCGCAACAGCAGGGGACCGATTAGCAGCGCGAGTAACGCGGGGGCGACGGCACCCGCGGCGATATCCAGCGGAAAGGGCCAGCCCAGCCGCGTCAGTGTCAACGCCGCGGTGTACCCGCCGATGCCCATGAAGCCGGCATGCGCGAGCGAGACATGTCCGGTGCGGATCACCAGATGCAGGCTGGTTGCCCCAATGATATTGAGCGCGACGACGGTGCCCACGGTCAGCAGGAACTCGTTGGCGGCGATGAACGGCAAGGCCGCCGCCAGGACCACGAGACCGGCGATGACGACCCGACCCAGCCGCTTCATGCGCGGGTGGTTTCGGGTGTACCGAGCAGCCCCCAGGGCCGCACGATCAGCAGCGCGATCACCACGCCGAACGAGGCGAACGACGAAACCGAGGCGCCATAGAACGTCGACAGGAAACTTTCGGTAAAGCCCAGGATGACGCCGCCGAGCGCCGCGCCGGGTATGCTGCCCATGCCGCCCAGGATCACCACCACGAAGGCGACCAGCAGCGGCCGTTCGCCCATGAACGGCGACAGCGAGTAGATCTGCGCATACAGCGCGCCTGCCAGGGCGGTCATGAAGATCGCGATCAGGAAGGCGATCCGATAGGTAACGACGGTGTCGATGCCCTGCGTCTCGGCGATCTCCAGGTCCTGCGCGGTGGCGCGCATCGCCAGACCGTGCCGGGTGCGGGTCATGAACAGCCAGAACGCCGCCAGCACCACCAGGGCGATGCAGATCACCACCAGCCGGTCGGTCGGCAGCAGCAGCCCGTACACCTCGATCAGGCCGGCGAAAGCGGGCGGGATCGAATGCTCGTAGACGTCCCCCACCAACACGGCCGAATAGACCAAAGCGAGATTGAGGCCGAGCAGGCCGATCATGCTCTGGAACATGCGCTGGTAGAACCAGCGGAAGACCAGCCGCTCGGCGACCAGTGCCACCACCGCCACGAATGCAGCAGCCAGCGGCACGGCGATCACGTAAGGCACGCCGAAACTGCCCCAGAAATAATAGAGAGCGTAGCCGCCCAGCATGGCGAAGGCACCATGCGCGAAATTCACCACGCGCATGATGCCGA
>PKWQ01000348.1 GCA_003133265.1 Acetobacteraceae bacterium | reverse complement strand
CAGCGAAACGCTGCCGATCGACCTGTTGCAGACCCTGTTCGCCATGATCGACCCCTCGGGCGTCGGGGACAAATACCGCGCCTTCTCCCGCCTCGCCCCCGACAGCGAGCGGGCGCGGCTGTTCGTGGCGCTGGAGGACTGGCTGAACGACGGCGTGCCGCTGGCAGCACCAGTGGCGCGCGAATGCCTGTCCGGCTGGTACGGCCAGAACACGCCGGGACGCGGCGAATGGCGCATCGCCGGCCAGCCGATCGATCCCGCCACGCTGCGCCTGCCCACCTTCGTCGCCGCACCCGGCCGCGACCGGCTGGTCCCGCCGGAATCCGCCCGCCCGCTGGCGCGGCTGATCCAGGGCGCGGTGCTGCACGAACCCACCGCCGGCCATATCGGCATGGTCGCCGGCATGGGCGCCGAACGCGCGCTATGGCGGCCGCTGCTGGCGTGGCTGCGGGGCTTGTAGCTTGCCCAAAAAGCAACTGTAGGGTGGAATGCGCTCGGCATTCCACCACCCTTCGACACAGGCCGCCATCATTCCATGCCGGATTATCGTCGCAACCGAGTTGTAGGCGGCACCTATTTCTTCACGGTCAACCTGCTTGACCGTGATCGTCCGCTGCTTGTCGAGCACATCGAAATCTTGAGAGAATCCGTACGCCGCGTGCGTGAGTTGATGCCCTTTCATATCGATGCCTGGGTCGTGCTGCCCGAACACATGCACGCTCTCTGGACGTTGCCGGAGGGGGATGCGGATTTCCCGCGGCGGTGGCAGGCCATCAAGATGGCGTTCTCGAAGCGGGTCGCGGCGGGAGAGGCGCTATCGGCGAGTCGGCGGAGCAGGGGGGAGCGCGGAATTTGGCAGCGTCGGTATTGGGAGCACACGATCAGGAATGATCGGGATTATGCAACGCACATGGATTACATCCATTTCAATCCGGTGAAACACGGACTCGTGTCGGATGTCGCGGCATGGCCGTTCTCATCGTTTCATAAATCCGTTGCGATGGGACACTATCCGCTTGCCTGGGCGGGTGAGGATGATGGGGCGGGTGATCGCGGCGAGCGGCAATGAGGTTTCAGGCGGATCGCCATTGATTGATGTGCTGGTTGTTGGTGGAATGCGAAGGGCATTCCACCCTACGGCTCGCTAGCCATCAGGAGTATGTATGGACACCACTGAAACGCTTGCAGCCGCCTACCTCAAAAGCTGCGGCTTCACCAAAATTCAGTATGAACCTGACGGGAACGTGCCGCCGGACTTCCTCTGCGACGGGCGGGTGGCAGTTGAAGTCCGTCGTCTCAACCAAAATCATGATGGCGGCACGGGTACTAAGGGGCTGGAGGAGACTGCCATTCCGTTGTGGATGCGCGTGCGCGAGCTTCTCCAGCAACTCGGGGCGCCAACTTATGGTCAAAGTTGGTTCTGCTTCTACCGCTTCAGTCGCCCGATTCCAAAGTGGAAGACGCTGCGGTCACAAATTGAACAGGAGCTCAAACCCTTTATGGCGATTTCCGATCCGCAATCCTTCGATAAAGCACTGGGCAGCGGGTTCGAGTTGAAGGTGTTTCCGGCGTCGGAGATCTATCCGACCTTCTTCGTGCCGGCAGGTCATAGTGATGGGGAGTCGGGCGGCTTTTTGATTGGGGAGATTGAGACGAACCTAAAGCTGTGCATCGCCGAAAAGACAGCGAAAATTGCCAAGGTGCGGACAAAGTATCCTGAATGGTGGCTCGTGCTATCTGACCAAATCGGCTACGGCCTCGACGACTTTGATCAGAAAATGTTTCGCGACCAAGTCAAGATAACCCACAACTTCGACAAGGTCGTTCTGCTCGATCCTCGCGATCACAGCCGCGCCTTCGAGGTTTAAGGTCCGCAACGGATCGTCAGTCGACATTCAAACCCACCACCGCACGGCTTACGCCTTAACCCCGAAACAATGCTCCAGCCCAGGAAACCGCCGGGCGCGCACATCCGCCGCGTACGCTTCCACCGCGCTTGAAACCATCGGCCCAAGCTCGGCATAGCGCTTCACGAAGCGCGGCGTAAAAGTGTCGAACAGGCCCAGCACGTCGTCGGTCACCAATATCTGCCCGTCGCAGGCCGGCGAGGCGCCGATGCCGATGGTCGGGATCGGCAATTTCTCGGTGATCTCGCGCGCCAGCGCCTCGAAGGTGCCCTCGATCACCACGGCGAAGGCGCCGGCGTCGGCGACGGCATGGGCGTCCGCCGTGACCCGCGCCGCCTCTGCCGCGTCGCGGCCCTGGGCGCGGAAGCCGGCGACGTTCACCGCCTGCGGCATCAACCCGACATGGCCGCACACCGGCACGCCGCGCTGAACCAGGAAGCGGATCGTCTCCGCCATCTCCACCCCGCCTTCCAGCTTCACCGCCGCGCAGCCGGTCTCGGCCAGGATGCGCGCGGCATTGCGGAACGCCTGTTGCGGCGATTCCTGGTAACTACCGAACGGCATGTCCACCATGACGCAGGCGTGCTTGCTGCCACGCATCACCGCCGAGCCATGCGCGATCATCATCTCCAGGCTCACCGCCAGCGTGCTGTCCAGGCCGTACAGCACCATCCCCAGCGAATCCCCGACCAGCAGCATGTCCATATGCGGATCGAGCAGCCGGGCGATCGGCGTGGTGTAGGCGGTCAGGCAGGCGAACGGCCCCTTGCCCTTGCGGATGTCGCGCACGCCCAGACGGCGGGTGCTGGATTGGACGCTCATGATTTCATCTCCGGACCGATGCCGCTTCACCGATCGCTACCCTGGCGGCGGGGCCGGAAGGCTGCGCCAGGATTGGCGGCGGCTCAAGACCCCGCCGCCCCGTCGCCGCACTTTCACAGTCGTCGCGCTTTCGCGGTTGCGATGCGGGCGCTAGATTGCGCCACCGCACCGGGGATGATCCCGGCCCACAGGAGAAGCACGCCATGGACGACGTCGTCATCGTGTCCGCCGCCCGCACGCCGGTCGGCAGCTTCAACGGCGTATTCGGCACCGTCGCGGCCAACGTGCTGGGCACCGCCGCGATCCAGGCCGCGATCGCCCGCGCCAGGATCGAAGCCGCCGAGGTGGACGAGGTGATCCTCGGCCAGGTCCTCAATGCCGGCGAAGGTCAGAACCCCGCCCGCAAGGCCGCGCGCAACGCCGGCATCCCGGACGAGAAGACCGCTTTCGGCATCAACCAGGTCTGCGGCTCCGGCCTGCGCGCCGTCGCACTCGCCGCCCAGCAGATCCGCACCGGCGAGAGTGCGGTGGTCGCCGCCGGCGGCATGGAGAGCATGAGCCAGTCCCAGCACGCCGCCTATCTGCGCGCCGGCACCAAGATGGGCGGGCTCGAATTCATCGACACCATGCTGAAGGACGGGCTGTGGGACACGTTCCACGGCTATCACATGGGCGTCACCGCCGAGAACGTCGCCCGCGCCTTCCAGATCACCCGTGAGGAGCAGGACGCCTTCGCGCTCGCCTCGCAGCAGAAGGCGAGTGCGGCGCAAAAGTCCGGCCGCTTCGCCGACGAGATCGTCCCGGTCACCGTCAAGGGCCGCAAGAGCGAGACGATCGTCGACCAGGACGAGTATATCCGTCACGATTCCTCGGCCGAGACGATGGCCAGGCTCCGCCCGGCCTTCGCCAAGGACGGCACGGTCACCGCCGGCAACGCCTCCGGCATCAACGACGGCGCGGCGGTGCTGCTGCTGATGAGTGCCAAGGAAGCGGCCCGGCGCGGCCTGACCCCGCTGGCGCGCATCGCCTCGTTCGCCACCGCCGGCGTCGATCCGGCGCTGATGGGCACCGGCCCGATCCCGGCCAGCCGCAAGGCGCTGGCGCGCGCCGGCTGGAAAATCGACGACCTCGACCTGATCGAAGCGAACGAGGCCTTCGCCGCCCAGGCGCTGGCGGTGAACAAGGATCTCGGCTGGGATACCGCGAAAGTGAACGTGAACGGCGGCGCCATCGCCATCGGCCATCCGATCGGCGCCTCGGGCGCGCGCGTGCTGATCACGCTGCTGCACGAGATGGGCAAGCGCAACGCCAAGAAGGGCCTGGTAACGCTGTGCATCGGCGGCGGCATGGGCGTGGCGATGACCGTGG
This sequence comes from Acetobacteraceae bacterium, assembly GCA_003133265.1. GTDB lineage: Bacteria > Pseudomonadota > Alphaproteobacteria > Acetobacterales > Acetobacteraceae > PALSA-911. The sequence continues at coordinate 21,782 of PKWQ01000348.1, read as the reverse complement.
AGCGGTGAGCGTCTGACGACAAACAGGCCCGGCGACAAGCAGGGAGGAACCGACATGGCCCGAGTGGCACTGGTTACCGGCGGAACGAGAGGCATCGGCGCCGCGATCAGCCGGGAACTCCAGCAGGCCGGGCGCATCGTGGTTGCGAGCTACGCCGGCAACGAGATTGCCGCCCGGCAGTTCCACGAAGAGACCGGTATCCGCGTGATGAAGTTCGATGCCGGAGATTTCGCCGCCTGCGAGAAAGCGGTGGCCGAAATCCACGAGGAGGTCGGCCCGATCGAGATCCTGGTGAACAACGCCGGCATCACCCGCGACACCACCGTGGCGAAGATGACCCGCGATATGTGGGATGCGGTGATCGACACCAACCTCGGCTCCTGCTTCAATCTTTGCAGGCTCACCTTCGAGGATATGCGCTCGAAAAAGTTTGGCCGCATCGTCAATATCGGCAGCATCAACGGCCAGGCGGGCCAGTACGGGCAGGTGAACTATGCCGCCGCCAAATCCGGCATCCATGGTTTCACCAAGGCGCTGGCCCAGGAAGGCGCGCGCTTCGGCATCACCGTCAACGCCGTCGCCCCGGGCTATGTCGATACCGACATGGTGCGTGCGGTGCCGCCCGACGTGCTGGCGAAGATCATCGCCCGCATCCCCATGGGCCGGCTCGGCATCGCCCACGACATCGCCCGTGGCGTGGTGTTCCTAACCGCCGATGAAGCCGATTTCGTCACCGGCTCGACGCTGTCGATCAACGGCGGGCAGCATATGTACTGACGTGCAGCGAAAGGGACACTCGCCCCGCTTGGCGACGTTGGCCGGCGCCGGCGCCATCGCGCTGTGGGCGTTCCTGGCGGCGTTGACGCGGAACGCCCGCGCGGTGCCGCCGCTGGAAATCACCGCGCTCGGCTTCGCGGTCTCCGCCGTGCTCGGGCTTCTGGTACTCGGCTGCACCGGGCGGCTTGCCGAGTTGCGCCAGAGGCCGCTGGCGTGGCTGCACGGCGTAGGCGGGCTGTTCGGCTATCACGCGCTGTATTTCGCCGCCCTCGGCCTGGCGCCGGTGGCCGAGGCGAATCTGCTGAACTACACATGGCCGCTGCTGATCGTGCTGTTCTCGGCGCTGCTGCTCGGGATGCGGCTCGGCTGGCTGCATGTCGGCGGCATGGTGCTCGGCGCGGCGGGCTGCGCGCTGGTGCTGGGGCGCAATGTCAGCTTCGGCGGCTCCGGGGATGCGATGCTGGGCTACGCCTTCGCCGCCGGGGCGGGCGCGGTCTGGGCGCTGTATTCCGTCACCTCCCGCCGTCTCGCCACCGTGCCGACCGGCGCGGTGGCGGGTTTCTGCGCCGCCACCGCCGTGCTGGCGGCGATCGCGCATTTCCTGTTCGAGCGGACCGTGATGCCCGATGCCAGGGCGCTGCTGGCGATGACGCTGATGGGCATCGGCCCGGTGGGCGCGGCGTTCTTCCTGTGGGACATCGGCATGAAGCGCGGCGATCCACGGCTGTTGGGCACGCTGGCCTATGCGACCCCGATCGCGTCCACGCTGCTGCTGTGCCTGGGCGGCTTCGCGCCGTTCACCCCCGGCCTGCTGGCCGCCGCCGCGCTGGTCGCCGCCGGCGGGCTGGTGGCGGCGCGGGCATCCACCTCCGCCCCGCCTATGCCGTAGGCAACCTGTAAAATCCCGGCTCCGCCGGCGGATCGGCCGGGAGCGTCCGCACGTCGGTGACGTCCGCCAGCATCGGCCCGCGCCGGCATTGGCGCAGCAGGGTCTCCACCGCATCGGGCGCGCCGCACACCAGCGCCTCCACCGCGCCGTCGGCCCGGTTGCGCACCCAGCCATCGACGCCCAGCGCGCCCGCCTGCTGCGCCAGCCAGTCTCGATAGCCGACGCCCTGCACCCGGCCGTCGATGACCAGCCGCCAGCAGATCACGTCCGCGCCAGCGCCATCAGCCGCGCCGCCACCGCGAGGTCGGCGGCGATGCCGCGCCGGCGGGCGGTCGCTTCGGCGTCCTCGCCCCAGAACTCGACCTGGAACAGCTCCTCCAACGCCCCCAGCGCATGCGCGGTGTCCGCGTCCAGCCGGTCCTCGGTCAGCGCGAGGCCCAGCACCAGACTGCCCAGCAGCGGCACCGCCACGCCGAGGCCGGCAAGCATGACGGGATCGAGCCGCGCCACCGCCGCGCGCAACGCCCGCAGCGAGGATTCGCTCTGGCGCACATGTGCCACGCCGCTGGTGACCCTCAGCGGCGCGTCGAACGTCAGCGCCGCCCAATCCAGCCAGGGCTGCCACTCCCGCGCCTGCCGCCGCGCCAGCGCTTCCGGCGCCTCGACCCGGTAGCACAGCAGATCGCTCTCGCCATAGGCGGACAGCGCCTCGATGGTCGGTCCGGGGTCGGGCGCGATCCGTTCATGCGCGGTGCCGACCAGCCGGGTCAGTGGCGTGTCGGCGAACGACATCTCCCCGCACTTGGCCCCGCCCGCCGCCTGCCACTCGGCGGCAACACCACGCGCCAGGGACTCGCCCCGGACGCACAGCAGTCCGCCACCCGGCAGGCGCATCGGCTTGCCGTCCAGCAGCACGGCAAAGCCGTCCGCCGTCGGCTCGATCGTGACATCGTCCCAAAATCGTTTCACGCACGCCTCATCAATGTTGCATCAACGAAACAGCGAGCGCAGCATATCCGCCGGCTTCGGCGGCTTCGGCTTGGCGGGCTGGTCAGCCGGCGTCGTGGCGGGGGCGGAAACCGCTTCGGGCGGCGCGGTTACGCCGCGGGCGATGGCCAGTTGCTGCGCGCAGGTCGCCCCGCCGCCGCCGCCACCGGGAACGTTCAGCATCGAGCGATCGCCACCAAGCTTGCCGATCACCAGCCCAAACGGCGCGGTGCCGGTGCCGGCGAGGCCGCTCGCAACCCCCTCCGCCGCCCCGGCCGCGTCCACCGCGACCCTCGGATCAAGGAACGTGCCGGTCACGTTCACCGGCACCGACACGCCCGTGCCCCCCAGCCGCGCCAGCGGGTGCAGCCGCAGTGCCAGCGTCTCCGGCCCCAGGCGCACCGTGCCGCCGCCATCGATGCGGGTCGGCTCGCTGTCGATCAGCAGGGCCGGGAACTCGCCCACCCCGGCCTTCGTCTCCAGCCGCACCGCCAGGCAACGCAGCGCGCTGGTGCCGCCTTTGCCGATATTCAGCCGCAGCGCGTCGCCCAGCAGCCGGTTGTCGATCTGTCCGTTCTCCAGCGCCAGCCCGACATGCCCGTCGAGCACCGAGGCGATCGCGTGCGGCGTCTTGCCGGCACCGGTCAGCACCGCGTCGATCTCCAGCGTGCCCTGCGCGTAGGCCGGCGCGCCGAACGCCTTCAGCAGCGGCTGCAACGCCAGCCCGGGCGCGTGCAGCGTGATCGCCAACGGCGGCTCGGCCTGGCTGGCATCGAGCGACAGCTTGAGATCGACCTTGCCCCCCGGCAGCGACGCCGAAGCCTGATCCAGTTGCAGATGCCCGTTCGTCAGCACCGCGTGCCCGGCGACGTCGCGGTAGCTCACGCCACCCTCGATTAGTTCGCCGACCGCGAGCATCAGGTCGGCATCGGTGGCGCGCAGTCCGTCCAGCGGCAACGGATCGTCGGGGATCAGCCGTACCGGCTTGGCCACCGGACGCGCCGGGGGAGCAGGCGCCGGTTTCGCGCCCGCGACCGCGGGCGCCGGCACCGCCATCTCCGCGCTCAGCGCGTCGGCATCGATCCGTCCGGCATGCAGCTTGCCTTTCACCGAGAGAGGTCGAGCGAGCGCAAGTGCCAGCTCGCCGTCGATGTCCGCCTGCTTCAGCGTCAGCTTCAGTTGCTTCAGCGCGACGCCGGCGGGAAGCCCGCCGGGCAGGTCCGTGATCCTGGTGCTGAGCGCCATGTCCTTCAGCCCCGGCAGCGCCACATGCGCCGCCGAGCCGAGCGCGGCCAGATCGGGGATCTTTGCCGTCAGCAGCAGATCGACGCCGGACAGACCCGCCATATCGGCGACATTGCCCTTCAGCGTCAGTTGCGCGCCCACCGCCTCGCCGGTCGCGTCCAGCGGCAGGTTGCCGGTGCCGGACAGCAGCGCGGCAAGCGCGCCGAGATGCGCGTTCAGCGTGAACGGCGTGCCGTCGTAGCTCGCCGCCAGCGCCACGCTGATCGGCGCGTCCGGCGCATCGGCGCCGATGGTCAGCAGCTTCACCGCCAGCACCGTCGCGCCGCCGGTCTTGCCGTCGCGATAGGTGATCTGGCCGTCCTCGATCCGCAGCGCGCGTATCGCCACCGACGGGGCAGCGGACGAGCCGCCCGATGCGGCAGCCGACGGCGCGGGCTGGGCGGATGCGGGCTGGGGCGGGGCGAGCTGCCAGTTCGGCCGACCCTGCGCGTCGGTCTCCAGCAGGATGTCGGGGGCCACCAGCACCAGCCGCTCGACCTCGACCTGCCGGCTCAGCAGCGGCAACAGCGCCAGTTGCAGTTCCAGCCGCTTCAGCGTGAGCATCCGCGGGCGCGATCCGCCGGGCGCGTTGGCGAAGCTCGCGTCGCTCACCTCCAGCGTCGGTCGCAGCGACAGCCCGATGCCGATCCGGCCGTTGATCGTCAGCTCGCGTCCGGTGGCGTTCTTCATGGCAGCGACGATCTGCGGCTTATACTGGTCCGCGTCGAACAGCGTCGCGAAACCGATCAGCACCAGGATCGGCAGCAGGATAACCACCGCCACCACGATCAGCAGGATGCGCCACCCGCGCCCGCTGCCACGCTTTGTGTCTGTGCTTGCCATGTGGTGCAGTTTACCGCGCGGCCGGAATGGCCGCCATTGTCTTACTGGTATAGCCGGCGCGGCGGCTTTGCATCCGGGGCGATGAAGCCGAGGGTGGCGAAGGTCTCGCGCATATGCGCCGGCAGCTCGGCCTCCACTTCCAGGAAGCCGCCCGCCGGATGCGGCAGGCGCAGCGCGCGGGCATGCAGATGCAGCTGTTCCGGCAAGCCCTCGACGATGGCGGAGCCGGCGCCGTTCTGGTCGGGCTCGGCGTATTTCACATCGCCCAGGATCGGCGCGCCGATCGCCACGCAATGCACCCGCAACTGGTGCGTCCGCCCGGTCAGCGGCTTCAGCTCCAGCCAGGCCAGCTTCTGCGCGGCATGGTCCAGGGTCTGAAAGTCCGTTACCGCGCGCGCGCCTTCCTTGTCGTCGCGCGCGGCGGGGACGGTGTGCTCGCCGCGCGGCCCGCCGGCACGCTTCAGCGGCATGTCGATCCGCCCTTCCACCGGCACCGGCCGGCCGGCGACCACCGCCCAGTAGGTCTTCTCCACCTCGCGGGTGCGGAACGCCGCCGCCAGCTTCGCCGCCACGCCCGGCGTGCGCGCCAGCACCAGCACCCCCGAGGTGTCACGATCCAGCCGATGCACCAGCCTGGGCCGCTGGTCCGAGCCGAAGCGCAGCGCGTCCAGCATCCCGTCCAGATGCTTGGTGATCCCCGGCCCGCCCTGCACCGGCAGGCCCGGCGGCTTGTTCAGCACGATCACCTGCTCGTCGCGGTAGATCACCGCCCGCTCCAGATCCTTCAGCGCCGACGGATCGGGCGGCGCGGTCGGCGCCGATATTTTCTTCACCGGCTGCGCCGGCAGCGGCGGGACGCGCATCGCCTGGCCGGGAACCAGCCGCGTTGCCGCGTCCACCCGCTTGCCGTCCGCCCGGATCTGCCCGGTACGGCACAGTTTCTGGATCGCGCCCTGGGTGATCCAGGGGAAATGCCGGCGGAACCAGCGGTCGAGGCGGATGTCGGCCTCGTCGCCGGTCACGTACAGGGTTATCGGGCGGCTATGCGCTGGGTCGAGTGCTACGGTCATTCGCCACGCTCTTCGCGCAATTTCGCCCAGTACGCCAGCCGTTTGGCGATCTCGCGCTCGAACCCGCGCTCGCGCGGCTGGTAGAACGTGACCCGCTCCATCCCGTCGGGAAAATAATTCTGGCCGGAAAAGGCATCCTCCGCCTTGTGGTCGTAGGCATAGCCTGCGCCGTAGCCGAGTTCCTGCATCAGCTTGGTCGGCGCGTTCAGGATGTGCGCCGGCGGCATCAGGCTACCGTTGGCCTTCGCCGCCGCCCGCGCCGCGCCGAAGGCGGTGTAGATCGCGTTCGATTTCGGCGCGGTGCCGAGATAGACCACCGTCTGCGCCAGCGCGAGTTCGCCTTCCGGCGAGCCCAGCCGCTCATAGGTCTCCCACCCCGCCAGTGCCTGCGGCAGCGCGTTCGGGTCGGCCATGCCGATGTCCTCGGCGGCGAAGCGCACCAGCCGGCGGGCGATGTAGCGCGGGTCCTCGCCGCCGTTCAGCATGCGCGCGAACCAATACAGCGCCGCATCCGGGTCCGAGCCGCGCAGCGACTTATGCAGCGCCGAGATCAGGTTGTAGTGCTCTTCCCGGTCCTTGTCGTAGAGCGCCGCCCGCCGCGCCAGCAGCGAGGACAGTTCCGCCGCATCCAATTGCTTCGTGCCCTCGGGCAGCGCGAACACCTGCTCGGCCATGTTCAGCAGATAGCGGCCGTCGCCGTCGGCCATGGCACGCAACGCCCCGCGCGCCTCCGGCCCCAGCGGCAGCGTGCGGCCCAGTTCGGTCTCCGAGCGCGCCAGCAGCAGTTCCAGCGCGGGATCGTCCAACCGGCGCAGCACCAGCACCTGGCAGCGCGAGAGCAGCGCGCCGTTCAGCGCGAAGGACGGATTTTCGGTGGTGGCGCCGACCAGCACCACGGTGCCGTCCTCCACCACCGGCAGGAAGCCGTCCTGCTGGGCGCGGTTGAAGCGGTGGATCTCGTCGACGAACAGCAGCGTCCCCTGCCCGCCGCGCCGGCGCTTGCCGGCGTCCTCGAACGCGCGCTTGAGGTCGGCGACGCCGGAGAACACGGCGGAGAGCTGCACGAAATGCAGCCCGGCCTGGGCGGCGAGCAGCCGCGCGATGGTGGTCTTCCCCACCCCCGGCGGCCCCCACAGGATCAATGAGGCGAGCGAGCCGCGCGCCAGCATCCGCGTCAGCGTGCCGTCCGGTCCCAGCAGATGGTCCTGGCCCACGACCTCATCCAGCGCGCGCGGGCGCAGCCGGTCGGCCAGCGGGCGGGCGGCACGCGCCTCCGGCGTCTCCGGCGTCTGGTCCGGGCCGAACAGGTCGTCAGGGGTGGTCGTTGAACGGATCGACAAACTCTCGCATCCCAGCGCTATCGCGCGGCCGTCACGCGGCTCAGCCAGTACATTTCTTCCAACGGCTTAATACCGTTCCCCGCAGGCACCCAAACGAAAAAGGGGCAGGTTTGCACCTGCCCCCTTTGTCCAGTTCGCCGGGAACGTCGCCGATCACTCGGCCTCGGCTTCCTCTTCGCGCTCCTGCTTCGGGCCGCTGTCCAGGCCCTTGGCGGCCGGGTCGCGGTCCACCAGCTCGATCACCGCCATGTTGGCCGCGTCGCCATAGCGCGTGCCGGCCCTCAGCACCCGCGTATAGCCGCCGGAGCGCGTGCGGTAGCGATCGGCCAGGGCGCCGAACAGCTTGCCGACGATCACGTCGTCGCGCAGCTCGGCATAGGCCTGCCGGCGTGCGTGCAGTCCGCCGCGCTTGCCGAGCGTGATCAGCTTCTCGGCCACCGGCCGCAGCTCCTTCGCCTTCGGCAGCGTCGTGGTGATCTGCTCGTGCTTGATCAGCGCGTGCGCCATGTTGCGGAACATGGCGATGCGATGGGTAGAGGTAACGCCGAGCTTGCGGCCGGCAACACCATGACGCATGTCGTAGTCTCCTTGCGGCTCAGAACGGCTCGTCGAGCCGCTTTGCCAGTTCCTCGATATTCTCCGGCGGCCAGCCCTGCACGGGCTGCCCAAGCGTCAGACCCATGGAGGTCAGGACCTCCTTGATCTCGTTCAGCGACTTGCGGCCGAAGTTCGGCGTGCGCAGCATTTCCTGCTCGGACTTCTGCACGAGATCGCCGATATAGACGATGTTGTCGTTCTTCAGGCAGTTGGCGCTGCGAACCGACAGTTCCAACTCGTCCACCTTGCGCAACAGGTTGCGGTTGAACGGCAGCTCCTCATGCGCCTCTTCGTGCCGGACCAGCTGCGGTTCCTCGAAGTTGATGAACAGCTGCAACTGGTCCTGCAGGATGCGCGCCGCCAGGGCCACCGCGTCCTCCGGGCTCACCGACCCATTGGTCTCCACCTGCAACAGCAGCTTGTCGTAGTCGGTGACCTGACCCACGCGGGTCGGCTCCACCTTGTAGGACACGCGCCGCACCGGCGAGTAGATGCTGTCGACCGGGATCAGCCCGATCGGCGCGTCTTCCGGACGGTTCACGCTGGCGGGCTGGTAGCCCTTGCCCATGTTGACCGTGAACTCCATCCCGAGCTTCACGCCGTCGTCGAGCGTGCACAGCACCAGGTCGGGGTTCATGATGTCGATGTCGTGCCCGGCCTGAATCTGGCCAGCGCGCACCTCGCCCGGCCCGGTGGCCGAGAGCGACATCCGCTTCGGCCCCTCGCCATGCATGCGCAGCGCGAGCTGCTTGATGTTCAGCACGATGTCGGTGACGTCCTCGCGCACGCCGGGGATGCTGCTGAACTCATGCAGCACGCCGTCGATCTGCACCGCGGTCACGGCGGCACCCTGCAACGACGACAGCAGGATGCGGCGGATCGCGTTGCCGAGCGTCATGCCGAAGCCGCGCTCCAGCGGCTCGGCCACGATGGTGGCGAGGCGCGACGGATCGGAACCAGGCTCGACCTCAAGCTTTTCCGGCTTGATAAGCGACTGCCAGTTCCTCTGGATAACAACGCTGTTTCTCATGCGAATCCCTCTATCGCCGCATCGACAACATCGGCCTTCCGTCTGCGCGCCGTTTCCGGCGCGCGGGCCGGATCAGACCCGCCGGCGCTTGCGCGGGCGGCAGCCGTTGTGGGGGATGGGCGTCATGTCACGAATGGCGGAAATGGAGAATCCAACCGCCTGCAAGGCGCGCAAAGCGCTCTCGCGGCCCGAACCGGGGCCGCTCACCTCGATCTCCAGCATCTCCATCCCATGCTCACGCGCCTTCTTGCCGGCATCCTCGGCGGCAACCTGCGCGGCATAGGGGGTGGATTTCCGGCTGCCCTTGAAGCCCTGGCTGCCGGCCGACGCCCAGGCGATGGTGTTGCCCTGCGCGTCGGTGATGGTGATCATCGTATTGTTGAACGTGGCGGCCACATGGGCGACGCCAGACGTGATGTTCTTGCGTTCCTTCTTACGGGGACGCGAGGAGGCGGCGGGCTTCGCCATCGGCTAATATCCTATTCCATTCGTGGCCGCACCGCGGGGGCGGCACGCAGTCATCAAGGCGTCGGCGCCGAGGCGGCGCGGGGCATCGGCGTCGAAGCGGCGCGGGTGCGCCTTACTTCGTCACCTTCTTCTTGCCGGCGATCGCCACCGCCTTGCCCTTGCGCGTACGCGCATTGGTGTGGGTCCGCTGACCACGCACCGGCAGGCCGCGACGATGACGCAGGCCGCGATAGCAGCCCAGATCCATCAGCCGCTTGATGTTCATCGCCGTTTCACGCCGCAGGTCGCCCTCGACGCGGTATTCACGGTCGATCAACTCGCGGATGCGCAGCACCTCCTCGTCGGAGAGCTGGTTCACCCGCCGATCGTCGGGAATGGCGAGGCGGGTGCAGATATCCTGCGCCTTGGCCGGGCCGATGCCGAAGATATAGCGCAGACTGATCGTCACCCGCTTGTTGGTCGGGATGTTCACGCCGGCAATACGCGCCACGCCTGGTACTCCTGTCGCCCCGGCACGGCCCACGACGGGTTCGCACCAGGCTTTGAACTGCCCCGAAGGGCCCGAAAACGGCTTCCCCGACGCCATGGCGCCGCGGCAAACCCGAAATGTCCGCAAGCGGCCACACCCCATCGGAGGTGGGCCGAAGGCCGCGCACTATACTGGTGCGCGTCTCAGAGTCAACGACACGCGATCAACTTGTCGTGAAAATGCGCACAGCAACGTCATGCGCGCAGCCCGTCCAGCACCGCGTCGATCTGGCGCGCCACCGCCTCGATATCGGCCATGCCGTCCAGGCTGCGCAGACTGCCCTGGGCGGCGTAGTGCGGCAGGATCGGGGCGGTCTGCCGGTTATAGGCATCCAGCCGCGCATGCACCGTCTCGCGCTTGTCGTCGGCACGGCGACTGAACTCCGTGGCGCCGCAGACATCGCAAACCCCGGCGACGCGCGGCGGCTTGAAACTGTCGTGATAGCCGGCGCCGCACCTGGCACAGGTGAAGCGCCCGGCGATCCGCTCCACCAGCGCGGCGTCGTCCACCCGCAGCTCGATCACCGCGTCCAGCTTCAGCCCCTTGCCGGCCAGCAGCCGGTCCAGCGCCTGGGCCTGCGGCACGGTGCGCGGGAAGCCGTCGAGAATGAAGCCCTTGGCCGCGTCGGGCTGGCCGATCCGATTGCCCAGCATGCGGATGATGATGTCGTCAGAGACCAGCGCGCCCGATTCCATCACCGCCTTGGCCTCGCGGCCAACTTCGGAGCCGGCGGCCACCTCGGCGCGCAGCATGTCCCCGGTCGATATCTGGAGGATGCCGTAGCGATCCTGCAGACGCTTGGCCTGCGTGCCCTTCCCGGCGCCGGGAGGGCCCAGCAGTATCAGATTGAGCATGTCCCCCTCACCGCCGACCCTTGACCTTCGCCTTGCGGATCAGCCCTTCATATTGATGCGCCAACAGATGAGACTGGATCTGCGTCACGGTGTCCATGGTCACCGACACGATGATCAGCAGGCTGGTGCCGCCGAAGTAGAACGGCAGGCCGTAGCTGTTGATCAGGATCTCCGGCAGCAGGCAGACCAAGACCAGATACAGCGCGCCGATCGTGGTCAGGCGGGTCAGCACATAGTCGAAATAGTCCGCCGTGTTGCTGCCCGGACGGATGCCTGGGACGAAGCCGCCATACTTCTTCAGGTTGTCCGCCGTCTCCTCCGGGTTGAACACGACCGCGGTGTAGAAGTACGAGAAGAAGATGATCATCCCCGCATACAGAGCCATATAGGCCGGCGTGCCGTGGCCGAGCTGGGCGCCGATGAAGGCGAGCCATCCGGGGCCGTTCTGGGTGAAGCCGGAGATCGTCGCCGGGATCAGCAGCAGCGAGCTGGCGAAGATCGGCGGGATCACGCCCGAGGTGTTGATCTTCAGCGGCATGTGCGTCGAATCGCCGCCGAACATGCGCTGGCCCACCTGGCGTTTCGGGTACTGCACCACGATCCGCCGCTGCGCTCGCTCCATGAACACGATGAACGCGATCACCGCCACCGCCAGCACGATGAAGACCAGGATGAACACCGGCGACAGCGCCCCGGTCCGCCCCAGTTCCAGCAGCGAGGCGAGCGCGTTCGGCAGGTTGGCGACGATGCCGGCGAAGATGATCAGGCTGATGCCGTTGCCCACCCCGCGCGCGGTGATCTGCTCGCCGAGCCACATCAGGAACATCGTCCCGCCGACCAGGGTGATGACGCAGGAGAAGCGGAAGAACCAGCCGGGGTCGATCACCGCCGCGCCGAAGCTGCCGTGCATGCTCTCCAGCCCCACCGCGATCCCATAGGACTGGATCAGCGCGATGAGCACGGTCAGATAACGGGTGTACTGGTTCAGCCGCTTGCGCCCGCTCTCGCCTTCCTTCTTCAGCGTCTCCAGCGACGGCACCGCGGCGGTCATCAGCTGGATGATGATGCTGGCGCTGATGTAGGGCATGATGTTCAGCGCGAAGACCGTCATCCGGCGCAGCGCGCCGCCGGTGAACATGTCGAACATGCCCAGGATGCCGCCGCCATGCTGGCTCAGCATCTCGCCCATCACCGAGGCGTCGACGCCCGGCACCGGCACGTAGGTGCCGATGCGATAGACGATCAACGCGCCCAGGGTGAACCAGATGCGATTCTTGAGCTCGGTCGCCTTGGAAAACACGCCGAGGCTGAGACTGGATGCGAGCTGCTCGGCCGCCGAAGCCATTGGCTGATCCCCATCTATGAAAACGGCGCCGACCGGTCTTCCCAGGGCGCCGTCTACGCGTATCTAGTCCGTCGTCACCGCATCGCCAAGCGCACGCGTGGCCATGCCGCTGTTCGTGCTCAGGCCCCGGCCACCGGCGCGACCTTGGCGGTCGTGGTCACCGTGCCGCCCGCCTTCTGCACCGCCTCGATCGCCGCGGCCGACGCGCCGGAAACCGTCACGTTCAGCGCCCGGGTGATCTCGCCCTTGGCCAGCAGACGCACGCCAACCACCTTGGTGTTGGCCGCGCGCGCCAACCCGGCGGCCCGCAGCGTGTCCTCGGTGATCGGCTGGCTGGCATCGATGCGCCCGGCCACGATCGCCGCTTCCACCGAGCCCAGATTGACCGGGGCATATTCCTTGCGGAACAGATTGACGAAGCCGCGCTTGGGCAGCCGGCGATAGATCGGCAACTGGCCGCCCTCGAAGCCGTTCAGGGCTACACCCTCACGCGCCTTCTGGCCCTTCACGCCCTTGCCCGACGTCTTGCCCTTGCCGGAGCCGATGCCGCGGCCCAGGCGCTTGGACTTCAGGTGTGCGCCGTCATTGTCGCGCAGTTCGTTCAGCTTCATCGCCATTCCTTTCCATCCGAACCGGTGCAACCGGTCAGGACAGCTCCTCCACCTTGATCAGGTGGGCCACCTTGCGGATCATGCCGCGCACCGAGGGAGTATCCTCCAGCTCGCGCGTGGCACGCAGCTTGTTCAGGCCGAGACCGATCAGTGTCCCGATCTGCCCGGGCTTGCGGCCCAGGCCGGACGCGATCTGCGTCACGCGAACCTTCTTCGCAGAGCTGTTTGCCTCAGGCATCGGCCGCCTCCTGCGCGGATGTCGCGTCCGCCGAGGGCGCATCGCGGCGGCCCAGCAGATCCGACACCTTCTTGCCGCGCCGCGTCGCGACGGAGCGCGGCGAAGCGCATTTCTGCAACGCGGCGAAGGTCGCCTTCACCATGTTGTGCGGGTTGCGGCTGCCGAGGCTCTTGGCCACCACATCGCCGATCCCCAGCGTCTCGAACACGGCGCGCATCGGGCCACCGGCGATGATGCCGGTGCCGGCGGTGGCGGAACGCAGTACCACCGATCCGGCGCCGTAGTCGCCCTGAACGTCGTGGTGCAGCGTGCGGCCTTCCTTCATCGGCACCCGGATCATCGTGCGCTTGGCCCGCTCGGTCGCCTTGCGGATCGCCTCCGGCACCTCGCGCGCCTTGCCGGCGCCGTAGCCGACGCGGCCCTTCTGATCGCCAACCACCACCAGCGCGGCGAAGGCGAAGCGACGTCCGCCCTTCACCACCTTGGCCACGCGATTGATCGTGACCAGCTTGTCGATGATATCGTCGCCGCCATCGCGGTCGCGCTCGCGCTCCCGCCCGCCGCGGCCGCCTTCCCTCGGTTCACGTGCCATACGTCACTATCCCTTCAGAAGGCCAACCCGCCTTCGCGGGCAGCTTCAGCCAGCGCCTTGACGCGGCCATGGTAAAGATAAGAGCCCCGGTCGAACACGACCAGGCTGACCCCGGCCGCCAGCGCCCGTTCGGCCACCAGCTTGCCGACCGCGCTCGCGGCGTCTTTGTCCGCCCCGGTGCGCAACGCCTCGCGCAGCCCCTTGTCCAGGCTGGACGCCGCGGCGAGCGTGCGCCCCTCGGCGTCGTCGATCACCTGGGCATAGATGTGCTTGCCCGACCGGAACACAGACAGACGCGGCCGTCCGCCGGCCTTCTTGCGAAGCTGGAAGCGCAAACGCGCGCGCCGACGCTCCTGCAAACCCTTGTTATCGGCCATCTTACTTCTTCTTGCCTTCCTTGCGCCGGATCGTCTCGGTGTCGTACTTCACACCCTTGCCCTTGTAGGGCTCGGGCGGACGGTACCCGCGGATTTCCGCCGCCACCTGGCCGACCAGCCGCTTGTCGACACCCTCGACCCGGATCGCCGTCGGCTTGTCGCAGACGATCTTGATGCCCTGCGGCACCGGATAGACCACGTCGTGCGAGAACCCGAGATTGATGACCAGGTTCGGCCCCTGCACCGAGGCGCGGAAGCCGGTGCCGGTGATCTCCATCGACTTGGTATAGCCGGTGGAAACCCCCTTCACGATGTTGGCGACCAGCGCGCGCGTGGTGCCCCACATCATCCGCGCCGCCTGCTCGTTGCCGCGCGGCACGACCTTCACCTGGTTGCCCTCGACGGTGGCATCCACATGTTCGGTCAGCGCCAGCGACATCTCGCCGAGCTTGCCCTTCGCCGTCAGCAAACCGCCGACGATCGCCACTTGTACGCCCGCCGGAATCTCGACGGGATATTTGCCTACGCGTGACATCGGCTCTCTCCCGTCAGAATACGCGGCACAGGACCTCGCCGCCAACATTGGCAGCGCGGGCCTCGGCATCGCTCATCACGCCTCGCGGCGTGGACAGAATGGAAATACCGAGGCCGGCATAGACCCGCGGCAGTTCCTTGATCTTCGAATAGACGCGCCGGCCGGGCTTCGATACCCGGGTGATCTCCTTGATCACCGGCTCGCCTTCATTGTACTTCAGCTCGATGCGCAGCTGCGCCACGCCGGGGCGCAGCTCCTCGGCCGCGAAGCCGCGAATGAAGCCCTCGCGCTTCAGCACATCCAGCACATTCGCCCGCAACTTGGACGCCGGAGCCACACACGCCGTATGCCGCGCGCGCTGCGCGTTACGGATGCGGGTCAGCATATCGCCCAGGGGATCGGAAAGTGACATCTACCCGTTCCCTCTCTTACCAGCTCGCCTTGACCATGCCGGGAATTTGCCCGGCACTGGCCAGATCACGCAGTGCAATACGGCACAGCTTGAACTTCCGATAATTCGCACGCGCCCGACCGGTCAGGGTGCAGCGCAGCCGCACCCGCACCGGCGCGCCGTTGCGCGGCAGCTCGGCAAGCTTCAGCGACGCATTGAAGCGATCCTCGACCGGCAGCGTCCGGTCCATGACGATCGCCTTGAGCACGTCACGCTTTCCCTTGTCCCGCTTCGCCATGCGCTCGCGCTTGGCGTTTCGGTTGACCTGAGACGTCTTGGCCATCCTGTCTTTACCTCCGGAACCTGCCGGGGACTGCCCCCGGCGGTCTTCCAAATCAAGTCGACGTTGAAGCTTTAGTTGGCGAACGGCAGATCGAAGGCTTTCAGCAGGGCTTTCGCCTCGGCGTCGGTCTTCGCTGTGGTCACGAACACGATGTCCATTCCCCGGATCGCGTCCACTTTGTCGTAGACGATCTCCGGGAAGATGATCTGTTCCTTCAGGCCCATGGCGAAGTTGCCACGGCCGTCGAAACCCTTGCCGGTGATGCCGCGGAAGTCACGCACGCGCGGCAGCGCAATGGTCACCAGCCGATCCAGAAACTCATACATCTTGACCTTGCGTAGCGTCACCTTGGTGCCGATCGGCAGACCCGCGCGGATCTTGAAGCCGGCGATGGCCTTCTTCGCCACCGTCTTAACCGGCTTCTGCCCCGCGATCAGCGCCAGCTCGCCCACCGCGGCGTCGAGCTTCTTCTGGTCGCCGGCAGCTTCGCCGACACCCATGTTGATGACGATCTTCTCCAGCTTCGGCACCTGCATCGGGTTCGTGTAACCGAACTCCGTCTGGAGCTTGGCGCGCACCTCAGCCAGATAACGCTGCTGCATCCGCGGCGCCTGGCGCGCCTCTGTCACGGTCTCGCTCATTGCCTGGCCCTCAGCTCTCGATCACTTGGCCGGTCGCCTTGGCGACACGAACCTTGCGACCGTCATCCAATACGCGGTAGCCGACACGGGTCGGCTTGTCCGACACCGGGTCAATCAGCCGCAGGTTCGACAGGTGGATCGTCGCTTCCTGCTCGACGATGCCGCCGGGCTGACCCATGCCGCGCGGCTTGACGTGCCGCTTGGCCATCCGGATGCCCTGCACCACGGCGCGCTCATCCTTGGGAAACACCTGCAGCACCTCGCCGCGGCGGCCCTTGTCGGTCCCGGTCATCACCAGCACCGTGTCGCCCTTGCGAATACGGGCAGCCATCACAGCACCTCCGGCGCAAGCGAGATGATCTTCATGAACTTCTTGCCGCGCAGCTCGCGCACGACCGGTCCGAAGATGCGGGTGCCGATCGGCTCCTGCTGCTTGTTGATCAGCACCGCCGCGTTGCGGTCGAAGCGGATCGCGGAACCGTCAGCGCGGCGCACCGGGAAGGAGGTGCGAACGATCACCGCCTGGTGGACGTCGCCCTTCTTCACCTTGCCGCGCGGAATGGCCTCCTTGATGGACACCACGATCACGTCGCCGACCGAGGCCGAGCGGCGCTTGGACCCGCCCAGCACCTTGATGCACTGCACCCGACGCGCACCGGAATTATCGGCGACTTCGAGGTTGGATTCGACAATGATCATCGCCTATCTCCTCAGCCCTGCGCCGCAGCGGCGTGTTCGGGCGTGGCGGCGGCGGCGGCGCCGAGCGGCTGGCCGTTCAACTCCACCACAACCCACGTCTTGCGCTTGCTGATCGGCCGGCATTCCTCGATGCGCACCAGGTCGCCTTCCTTGCACAGGTTGGCTTCGTCGTGCGCCGCGTAGTTCTTCGACCGGCGGATGAACTTCTTATACAGCGGGTGCATCACGCGTCGATTGACAAGAACCGTAATGGTCTTGTCCATCTTATCGCTGGTCACCCGCCCCGTCAGGACGCGCCTTGGCATCGCCCTACTCCTCTCAGGACTTCGCGGCGGAGATGGTTTTCTCCGCCAGAATGGTCTTCACGCGCGCGATTTCGCGCCGAACTTGCTTCACTCGGCCCTGGCCCTCGTTCTGGCCGGTCGCACGCTGAAAGCGCAGGTTGAACTGCTCCTTGCGCAGGTCCAGCAGCACGCTGCCCAGTTCGTCCGGCGTCTTCGCCCGCACGTCGCTCGGTTTGCTAAGGGCTGTCTTGGCCATCTCAGGCGTCCCCGATCCGCTGAATGAACTTGGTCTTGATCGGCAGCTTGGCGGCGCCCAGCGTCAGCGCCTCACGCGCCAGATCGGCGGTCACGCCGTCGATCTCGAACATGATGCGGCCCGGCTTGACGCGCGCGACCCAGAATTCCGGGCTGCCCTTGCCGGAGCCCATGCGGACCTCGGCCGGCTTCAGCGTCACGGGCACATCCGGGAAGATCCGGATCCACACGCGCCCCGCACGCTTCATCGCGCGGGTGATGGCACGACGCGCGGACTCGATCTGCCGCGCCGTGATCCGTTCCGGCTGCAGCGCCTTGAGACCGAAGGCGCCGAAATTCAGCACCGTTCCGCCCTTGGCGAGGCCATGGATGCGGCCCTTGTGGGCCTTGCGATACTTAGTGCGCTTGGGAGAAAGCATCGTCTCGGTTCCTTAGCGCTGCGGCGCCTGCTCGGCGGCACGACGGTCCTGCGACAGCGGGTCGTTGGTCAGGACCTCGCCTTTGAAGATCCAGACCTTCACGCCGCAGGTGCCATATGTCGTCTTCGCCGTGGCGACCCCATAATCGATATCGGCGCGCAGCGTGTGCAGCGGCACCCGCCCCTCGCGATACCACTCGACCCGCGCGATCTCCGCCCCGCCCAGCCGGCCGCCGCAATTGATGCGGATGCCCTGGGCGCCGAGGCGCATCGCCGACTGCACCGCGCGCTTCATCGCCCGGCGGAACGCCACGCGGCGCTCCAGCTGCTGGGCGATGTTCTCGGCGACCAGCGTCGCGTCGATCTCAGGCTTGCGGATCTCGACGATGTTCAGGGCCACCTCGACCTTGGCCAACTTCGTCAGGCTCTTGCGCAGAACCTCGATGTCCTGGCCCTTCTTGCCGATCACCACGCCGGGCCGCGCCGCATAGATCGTCACGCGCGGCTTCTTCGCCGGACGCTCGATCACCACGCGGGACACGCCGGCGCCGTGCAGCTTGGCGCGCAGATGCGCCCGCAGCTTCAGGTCGTCATGCAGCAGCTTCGCGTAATCGCGCCCGGCGTACCAGCGGCTGTCCCAGGTGCGGGTGATGCCGAGCCGCAGCCCGATCGGATTGACTTTGTGACCCATCGGTTATGCCGCCTCTTTTTCGGTGACGCTGTCTTGCGCCCGCTCGGCCACCACGATCTTCAGATGGCTGAACCACTTCTCGATCTGCGCCGAACGACCGCGGCCGCGTGCGTGGAAGCGACGCATCACCACCGACTTGCCCACCTCGGCGCGCGTCACCACCAGGCGATCGACGTCGAGCTGATGGTTGTTCTCGGCATTGGCGATCGCGCTTTCCAAGGCCTTCTTCACCTGCTGCGCGATGCGCCGCTTGGAGAAGGTCAGGGTCGCTACCGCCTGCGACGCCGGAAGGTTGCGGATCAGGCCCGCAACCAGGTTCAGCTTGCGCGGGCTGATACGGACATTGCGCAGGACAGCCTGCGCTTCCGTCTCGGCCAGGGTGCGCGGATGCTTCGGCTTGCTCATCTCAGCCCCGCTTCGCCTTCTTGTCCGAGGAATGTCCGGTGAAGGTCCGCGTCGGCGAGAATTCGCCGAACTTGTGCCCCACCATATTCTCGGTCACCTGCACCGGCAGGAATTTGTGGCCGTTATAGACGCCGAAGGTCAGCCCCACGAACTGAGGCAGGATCGTCGAACGCCGCGACCAGATCTTGATGATTTCATTGCGACCCGAGGCGCGCGAGGTCTCTGCCTTGGCCAGCAGATAACCGTCGACGAACGGGCCTTTCCATACGGAACGGGTCATGGATCAGCCCTTCCCCTTGTTGCGGCGCCGAATGATCAGGCTGTCCGTACGCTTGTTGACGCGGGTCTTGTAGCCCTTGGTCGGCTTGCCCCACGGCGTGACCGGATGCCGGCCGCCCGAGGTGCGGCCTTCGCCGCCGCCATGCGGGTGATCGACCGGGTTCATCACGACGCCACGGTTGTGCGGGCGGCGGCCCATCCAGCGCGAACGCCCGGCCTTGCCGATATGCTGGTTCATGTTGTCGGGGTTCGACACCGCGCCGATCGAGGCCATGCACTCGGCCCGGACCATGCGAAGCTCGCCCGACATCAGCTTGATCTGCGCGTAACCGGAGTCCTTGCCGACCAGCTGGGCGTAGTTGCCGGCAGCACGCGCGATCTTGCCGCCGGCACCGGCCTTCATCTCGATATTATGGATGATGGTGCCGACCGGGATCGCCGCCAGCGGCATCGCGTTGCCCGGCTTGATGTCGACGCGGGCGCCAGCAATCACCTGATCGCCCACGCGCAGACGCTGCGGCGCCAGGATATAGGCCAGCTCGCCGTCCTGATACTTCACCAGCGCGATGAAGGCGGTGCGGTTGGGGTCGTACTCCAGCCGCTCCACCACCGCCGGCATGTCGAACTTGCGGCGCTTGAAATCGACGAAGCGATAGGACTGCTTGTGTCCGCCGCCACGGAAGAACGACGTGGTGCGTCCGTGGTTGTTGCGCCCGCCCGAGTGGCTCTTGCCCTCGGTCAGCGCCTTCACCGGCTTGCCCTTCCACAGCTCGGAACGGTCGATCAGGACCGTGCCGCGCAGGCTCGCCGTGACGGGATTGAATTGCTTAAGTGCCATGAGACCCGTCCCGCCTTATGCCAGACTGGAGGAAAGGTCGATCGTCTGACCCGCAGCCAGCTTCACGATCGCCTTCTTCACATCGGAGCGCACACCAGGGCGGCCCTTGAACCGCTTGGTCTTGCCCTTCTGCACCAACGTATTGACGCCCAGCACCTTCACGCCGAACAGCCCTTCGATCGCCGCCTTGATCTCCGGCTTGGTCGCGTCGATCGCGACCCTAAACGACACCTGGCCGAACTCGGACAGGCGGGTCGCCTTCTCGGTGATCACCGGCGAGCGGATAATGTTGTACATCGCCTCGCGCGAGAGCTGCTTCTTGACCTTCGGGGTCTTCGGGGCGGTGGTGGTCTCGCTCATGCCAGGCGCTCCTTCAGCCCTTCGACGCCGGCGGTGGTGATCGCCAGCACGTCGTGGTTCAGGATGTCGTAGACGTTCGCGCCGGTCGTCGGCAGCACGTCCACATGGGGAATGTTGCGGCTGGCGCGGAAAAAGCCCTCGTCCACCGCGACGTCGACGATCAGTACCGACTTCCAGCCCAGCGCCTTCAGCTTGGCGGCCAGGTCCTTGGTCTTCGCCCCGCCGGCGGCGGCATCCAGCACCACCAGCTTGCCTTCGGCCTGCTTCTGCGACAGCGCGGAGATCAGGCCCAGACGACGAACCTTCTTCGGCAGATCGAAGCCGTGATCGCGCACGACCGGACCGTGAACCACACCGCCGGTGCGGAACTGCGGCGCGCGCAGGCTGCCCTGGCGGGCGTTGCCGGTGCCCTTCTGCTTGTAGGGCTTCTTCGTGGTGCCGGAGACCTCGCCCATGCCCTTCACCTTGTGGGTGCCGGCACGGCGCTTGGACAACTGCCACTGCACCACGCGCGCCATGATGTCGGGACGCGGCGAGGCGGCGAAAATCGCGTCCGGCAGCTCGACCGAGCCGGCGTTGGCGTTATCGAGGGTGGTGATATCGATCTGCATCGTGCTGTCCTCAGGCCTGCGCCGCTTCGGCGGCCGCGGCCAGCGCGGCCGGATACGGCGCCTCGGCGGGACGCGCGCGCTTCACCGCGTCACGCACCAGCACGAAACCGCCCTTGGCGCCGGGCACGGCGCCCTTGATCATGATCAGCCCCTTCTCGGCATCGACGGCCGCGATTTCCACGTTCTGCGTGGTCACCCGCTCGTCGCCGAGATGGCCTGCCATCTTCTTATTCTTGAAGGTCTTGCCGGGGTCCTGCCGGTTACCCGTCGACCCCAGGCTGCGATGGCTGACCGACACGCCGTGGCTGGCTTCCAGGCCGGAGAAGTTCCAGCGCTTCATGCCGCCGGCAAAGCCCTTGCCCTTCGTGGTGCCGGACACGTCGACCTTCTGCCCGACCACGAAATGCGCGGCGGAAAGAGAGGCGCCGGGCTCCAGCACCGCATCGGCGGCGACGCGGAACTCGGCCAGCTTCATGGTCGGCTCCACCTTCGCCTTGGCGAAGTGACCCTTGTTCGGCTTGGTGACGTTCTTCACCTTCGCGCGGCCCCAACCGAGCTGCACGGCAGTGTAGCCGTCGGTTTCCTGGGTGCGGGCGGCAACGACCCGCACATCATCCAGATGCAGGACGGTGACGGGAACATGAGTTCCGTCGTCCTTGAAGATCCGGGTCATACCCAGTTTCTTGGCGAGCAATCCGGTGCGCATGGCGGCTGTATCCCGGCTCTTACAACTTGATCTCGACGTCCACGCCAGCGGCGAGGTCGAGCTTCATCAGCGCGTCCACCGTCTGCGGCGTGGGTTCGACGATGTCGAGCAACCGGCGATGGGTCCGAATTTCGAACTGCTCGCGGCTCTTCTTGTCGACATGCGGCGAGCGGTTCACGGTGAACCGTTCGATATGGGTCGGCAGCGGGATCGGTCCGCGCACCCGGGCACCCGTACGCTTGGCCGTGTTCACGATCTCCTTCGTGCTGTTGTCCAGCACGCGGTGATCGTACGCCTTGAGGCGGATGCGGATGTTCTGGTTATCCATAATTCCGATATTCCGAAGTTCGCGCCGTCTCGCTTGGGGTCAAGCGATCCATTCATCCGAACCGGAAGCCGCCGGCACCGCGCGCTGCGCGATGCCGGGACGTCCCGGTCCGTTCAGCCTCAGGCCGTAATGCTCGCCACCACGCCGGCGCCGACGGTGCGGCCACC
>PKWQ01000455.1 GCA_003133265.1 Acetobacteraceae bacterium | reverse complement strand
CCCAACCGGTGGTCGCCCAACCGGTGGTCGCCCAACCGGTGGAGGTGGCCACGCGCCCGCGCATGCTTACAGATCGGCGCCCGCAGCCCATGCTGTGCCGTCTATTCCGTCGCATTCGCGTTCCGGTGACTCGCGATTGCATTAAAGTCGAAGCCCCGGCGCTGCGCCGACGCGTGAGGCCTGGGCGTTTCCTTCCGTTATGGCCGATCAGGCTCAGCCATAGCCCGGCGCGATGGTGTAGGCGCCGTCATGCGCCGAGTTGGCAAGCGACATCACGATCTCATCCGTCGGCAGGCCGTTATGGTTCTGCGCCGAATAACGGTAGTTGCCAAAGATGCCGGGATAGGGATTGAGACTGTTCCAATAGCCGATGATCGCGTCGGGACTGGACGAACCGGCAGCGGCCACCGCCTTGGCGATGAGTTGCACCTGGTCGTAGCCGCTGGCGATCCACCATAGCACCGAGTCGGCGATGCCGACCTTGCGGGCATGCAATCGCTCGACAAAGGCCGCGGTGCGCGGCGGCAGCTTGCCGGTCGCGTCGTAGGTGCAGTTGCTAAAGCCGAGCGTGAACACGTTTTCCCAGTTCGCCGGTTTGTCCAGCAGATCGCGGATCTCACCGGCGCCAAGCGTGGGGTGGCCAACGAAGGGGATGTTCCAGCCGAGCTGCGCGCGCACGTTCATCAGCCGCGCCAGCATGCCGGTGGAGACGCTCCACAGCACGATCACCTTCGCACCCGCGGCCTGCGAGCGAAGCAGATCGGGCTTCACGTCTGGTTGCGTGGCGTCGATTTGCGCCTGATACACCACATTGGCCCCCGCCGCCTTGAAGGCGGCTACCGAGGAGGCCGTGGCGGAGGTGCCGTAGCCGGTGGTGTCGCCCATCACGGCAACGTCGCGTTGCTTCAATATGTTCATCACGTAATGGCGGGTCGCGTCGTCGAGCTGCGTACTGGTCGGCGCGTTACGGATGGCGTTGGGATATTTCGCCGTGTCGATCAGCGAGTCTACGAAGCAGGCATGCACATTCGGCATATGGAAGCGAGCCATGATCGGCGTGGTGGCGAGCGCCTCGCCGGAATTGGCCGGGCCGATGATCGCATGCACTTTCTGCGCACCGATCAGTTCCTGTACCGCGTTCACCGCCTTGGTCGGGTCGCCCTGGGTATCGCGCACGATCAGCTCGACCTTGCGCCCGGCCGCGCCACCGGCGGCGTTCACATCTTCCACCGAAAGATCGATGCCACGATGGAAGCCCTGAGTCGGCGCCGAAGCGGGGCCGGTCAGCGCGGCAAGGTAGCCGATCCTCAGCGGCTCGGCGGCGGCAAGCGCTGGGCGCGCAAGCGCGCCCGCCGTCACACCGAGGCCGAATCCACGACGCGTGAGTGCCATTTCGTTTCCTCCAGTATTATTTCTGGACCGTGGGACACCATGGCTGCCCGACCGGCGAGCCAGGACGATAGAAACCATACCGAACCTGTCCGACGGCGCAAGAGATTGTCCGGAACGGCGTGCCCGTCAATTCCTGGCCGGCAGGCCATTGCCGCTGTGTTGCGACGTTCATACCCCCTTGGCTTGAAATTTCCTCCCCGGCCCGCGATGGGCTATGCCCACGCGACACGCGGCGGGGCCAACCAGCATGAGCGATGACATCGAACAGGCACAACAGGGCATGGAGCACGCGCACGAGGCCGACACGGCGCATCCGGCGCACAACGACCGCGGCGCGCGGCGGGTGGCGATCCTGATCTCCGCGCTCGCGGCGGCGCTGGCGCTGGCGGAGATGAGCGAGAAGGGGGCGCAAAACGAGTATCTGACGCACCACATCGCTGCCAGCGACGCCTGGGCGTTCTATCAGGCCAAGGTCATCCGCGCCGATCTGCACCGCGATCAGGCCGATCTGCTCGACAGCCTGCCCAACGCCGCCGACCCGGAGGTCCGCAAGCGCGCCGAGGCCGCCCGCGCGACCGTGGCCCGGCTGGATGACGACGAGAAAACCCTAGGCCGCAAGCAGTTGCGCGCGCAGGCGGAGCAGAAGGAACGCCTGCGCGACGAGGCCTTTGAGCACTACCACAAATACGAGGGCGTGGTCGGCGCGCTGCAGATCACCATCGTGCTGGCGTCGGTGTCGGTGGTGACGCGGATGCGGCTGCTGGCGCTGGCCGCCGGAGCGATCGGCGGTCTGGCGGCGCTGTATGGCCTCGGGGTCGCTTACGCCGGGCTGTGAGGTGGCCGGGGCCCACATGGGGGTGTCCGCGGCACGCTGTACCCCCACCCAGCCGAGATCAACCGTAAGTGGTGGCGACCAGGCACCACCTCATGCCGTCCGCCGTGCAATCCTCAAGCACGGTGAACAGCATGGTCACGGTCACCGCTACGGGTGATCACGATCGGCCGGAATGGCTGATCACAATCACCGGAATCCGCAACACATTGATCAGGATCAATGCCCTCGAGGCAAGAGTGGCGAAGCTAGTCGCATGGCCAGAAGCGATATGCGGACACCTCTGTCTCAGGGAGCGGATACCAGGCGCTGGACTAGGTTCCTGGCCATCGCATTGTTGCACGCGATCTTGCTGGGCGCCTCCGCCCTGCCCTCGGCCGCCCAGGAGATCGGCGACCTCGCAGGGGGGCGCCGCCTGGCCGAGACTTGGTGCAGCACCTGCCACATGGTCGTTCCGACGCCGCGGCTCGGTACCAGCAACGGCGCGCCGACATTTTCCGCCATCGCGCGCATGAAATCGACCACCCCGTTGGCTCTCCGGGCCTTTCTGCAGACACCGCACAGCCGCATGCCCGATCTACACCTGACTCGAGACGAGGTCGACGACCTCACAACGTATATTCTCAGCCTGCGCCAGAAGTAGCGGTCGGCCCATGGCCGCCGCATGATGGGGTTGGCCTTGCCCCCTTTTCCGGGGTTCAGAATGCCCGAAAAAATTACTCAGCTGGTGGACCAGATTCCAGGTTCAAGACCAAGGGTAGCGGCACCACGGTTGGTGCGGGCGCCGGAATGCCCGGTCAACGAGGCTGGCGACGGCGGCCACGTACCCGACTATCGCACAAGTCCTCCAGGACAGGAAAAATCGGGCCCGCATTGGTGTAATTCGCCGGCCGGGGAGATGGACTGTGGCGATGTCCACCAACCGGTCCTTGGACACGACCCAGGACGGCGGGCGGCCTGCCACGCCCGGGCCTCGGGCGAACCTCGGAGGGCGGGAAATGCGGCCGTTTGTGGGGATAGCGTGGGACGGTCCGAAGCTCGCCCCGCCCGGCGGTGGCCTCGGCGGCCGAATGGCACTGGCAAGAAAGGCTAGAACTGGCGCGCCCGGAAAGACTCGAACTTCCAACCCCCAGATTCGTAGTCTGGTGCTCTATCCAATTGAGCTACGGGCGCAACCGAGGGCGGCGGTGTAACCGAACCGCCGCCGACCGGCAAGGGTGAATATCGGCACCCCTGCCGGGCAGACGGAAAATCAGGCCGCGAGCTTGTCCAGTTCGCGCAGAATCGACTCGCCCATCACCGATGTTCCCACCTTCGCGGTGCCGGGGGCCATCACGTCGGCGGTGCGCAGGCCGCTGGCCAGCACGTTGGTGCAGGCGCGCTCGATCAGGCTGGCGTCCTCGTCCATGCCGAAGGAATAGCGCAGCAGCATGGCGAAGCTGAGGATCTGCGCCAGCGGGTTGGCGATGCCCTTGCCGGCGATGTCCGGGGCGCTGCCGTGGATCGGCTCATATAGCGCGTGGCGCCGCCCAGAGGCATCCGGCGCGCCCAGCGTGGCCGAGGGCAGCATGCCGAGGCTGCCGGTCAGCATGGACGCCAGATCGGACAGGATGTCGCCGAAGAGGTTGGAGGTGACGATCACGTCGAACTGGCGGGGATTGCGCACCAGCTGCATCGCGCAATTGTCCGCGTACATGTGCGAAAGCTCGACGTCCGGGTACTCGCGCTGATGCAGCGCGGTGACCACCTGGCGCCAGAACAGGCCGGACTGCATCACGTTGGCCTTTTCCACGCTGGTCAGCCGGTTCTGCCGCTTGCGCGCCAGATCGAAGCCGACGCGCGCCACCCGCTCGATCTCGTTGGTGGTGTAGGTCTCGGTATCGAAGCCGCGCTTCTGGCCGTCCGGCAGCGTTTCCACCCCGCGCGGCTCGCCGAAATAGATGCCGCCGGTGCTCTCGCGCACGATCATCAGATCGAGGCCGCGAATCACGTCCGCCTTCAGGGTGGAGGCATCCACCAGCGGGTCGAGCACGATCGCCGGGCGCAAATTGGCGAACAGGTCCAGTTCCTTGCGCAGGCGCAGGATGGCGATCTCGGGACGCATGTCGAAGCCGAGCTTGTCCCATTTCGGCCCACCGACCGAGCCGAACAGGATCGCGTCGGCGGCCCGCGCGCTCTCCATCGTGGCATCGGTCATCGGCGTGCCGCGCGCGTCAATCGCCGCGCCGCCGACCAGATCCTCCTTCATGTCGAACGAGACCATGCGGCGGCGGTCCATCCAGTCGATCACCCGGCGCACCTCGCGCATCACCTCCGGGCCAATGCCGTCGCCCGGCAGGATCAGCAGCTTCTTGTTCGACGCCATGCTCTTACCCTTCTCGCTCAGCCAACCGGAATGGACGGCAGCCAGGACTGGCTCTCCGACCGTTTGGTTTCGTATTCATCGATCTTCTTCACGTGCTGCAAGGTCTGGCCGATATCGTCCAGGCCGTTCAGCAGCAGATGCTTGCGGAACGGGTCGATCTCGAAGTGGATCTCCTCGCCGCTCGGGCGGATCACCACCTGGCGCGCCAGATCGACGGTCACGCGGGAATTGCCGCCGAGCCTGCTGTCTTCCATCAGCTGGTCGCACACCGCGCGCGGCAGGCGAACCGGCAGGATGCCGTTCTTGAAGCAGTTGTTGTGGAAGATATCGGCGAAGTCCGGCGCGATGACGCAGCGGATGCCGAAATCCAGCAGCGCCCACGGCGCATGCTCGCGCGACGAGCCGCAGCCGAAATTCTCGTGCGCGATCAGGATCTCCGCCTTGCGGTACGGCGCCTGGTTCAGCACGAAATCCGGCCGCTCCTTGCCCTCGGCGTCATAGCGCAGCGTGTCGAACAGATGCACGCCGAGCCCGGTGCGCTTGATGGTCTTCAGGAAGCGCGCCGGGATGATCTTGTCGGTGTCGATGTTCGCCAGCGGCAGCGGAGCGGCGACGCCGGTGGTCGTGGTGAATTTGTCCATCGTTCCCTCCTTCAGCCGAGTTGGCGGACGTCGGTCAGCCGCCCGGTGACGGCGGCGGCGGCGGCCATCGCCGGCGAACAGAGATGCGTGCGCCCGCCGGGGCCCTGGCGGCCCTCGAAATTGCGGTTGGACGTGCTGGCGCAGCGCTGGCCCGGCGTCAGCTTGTCCGGGTTCATGCCCAGGCACATCGAGCAGCACGGCTCGCGCCACTCGAAGCCGGCATCGAGCAGGATTTGCGCCAGGCCTTCCTGTTCCGCCTGCTTCTTCACCAGCCCGGAGCCGGGCACCACCAGCGCCTGCACGCCGGGGGCGACCTTGCGGCCCTTGGCCACGGCGGCGGCGGCGCGGATGTCCTCGATGCGGCCGTTGGTGCAGGAGCCGATGAACACGACATCGATCGGCAGCGTGTCGAGCCGCTGGCCGACCGTCAGGCCCATATACTCGACCATCCGCGCAAGCTGCGCGCGCTTGCCCTCGTCCGGCTCAGCCGCCGGATCGGGCACGGTGCCGGTGATCGCAATCACGGCCTCCGGGTTGGTGCCCCAGGTCACCTGCGGCGCGATGCCGGCGGCATCGATTTCCACCACGGTATCGTAATGCGCGCCGGGGTCGGACGGCAGGGTGCGCCAGTAGGCCACCGCGCGGTCGAACGCCTCGCCCTGCGGCGCGTATTGCCGGCCCTTGATGTAGTCGAAGGTCTTCTGATCCGGCGCGATCAGCCCGGCCCGCGCGCCGCCCTCGATCGTCATGTTGCAGACGGTCATGCGTCCGGCCATGTCCAGGTCGCGGATCGCCTCGCCGGCATACTCGATCACGTGGCCGGTGCCGCCGGCGGTGCCGATCTTGCCGATGATCGCCAGCACCAGGTCCTTGGCGGTGACGCCGAGGCCGAGCTTGCCGTTGACCTGCACCAGCATGTTCTTCGCCGGGCTCTGCAACAGCGACTGGGTCGCCATCACGTGCTCGACCTCCGAGGTGCCGATGCCGAAGGCCAGCGC
Source organism: Acetobacteraceae bacterium (assembly GCA_003133265.1). Classification (GTDB taxonomy): domain Bacteria; phylum Pseudomonadota; class Alphaproteobacteria; order Acetobacterales; family Acetobacteraceae; genus PALSA-911. The sequence goes on along the minus strand of PKWQ01000455.1, from coordinate 3,018 downwards.
GCCCATTGCGCCGTGCGTCGAGGTGTGGCTGTCGCCGCAGACGATGGTCATGCCGGGCAGGCTGATGCCGAGTTCAGGGCCGATGATGTGCACGATGCCCTGGCGATCGTCCATGATCGGGATGTAGGGCACGCCGAACTCGACGACGTTCTTCTCCAGGGTTTCCACCTGGATGCGGCTGTCTTCTTCCTTGATGCCCAGGCGGCGGTCGGTGGTGGGGATGTTGTGATCCGCCACCGCGATCGTCGCATCCGGCCGGCGCAGCTTGCGCCCGGCCAGCCGCAGACCCTCGAAGGCCTGCGGGCTGGTCACCTCATGCACGAGGTGGCGGTCGATATAAAGGATGCAGGTGCCATCACCCATCTGGTCAACGACGTGACTGTCCCAGATCTTGTCGAACAGGGTCCGTGGCTTAGTACCTGACATCCTTATTTCTCCCCCTCGTTTAATATCGATCCGGCCGCTTACTCGGCGGTCGGGGTCTCCGGCGCCGGCGTCACGGCTGCCGGCGCACTGGCGGCCGGAGCGTTGGTCGACGGCACGATCACGCGCGCCTTTTCGGCGATGCGGGCGGACTTGCCGGAGCGGCCGCGCAGATAATACAGCTTGGCGCGGCGCACATCGCCGCGACGCACCACGGCGATCTCCGCGATGGTCGGCGCATACAGCGGGAACACGCGCTCCACGCCCTCGCCGTAGCTGATCTTGCGCACGGTGAAGTTGCTGTTCAGCCCCTTGTTCGAGCGCGCGATGCACACGCCCTCGAAATTCTGGGTGCGGCTGCGCTCGCCCTCGACCACCTTCACCGCCACGCGCAACGTATCGCCCGGGGCGAAGTCCGGCACGGGGCGCGTCTCGGTCAGGCGGGCGATCTGCTCCGCCTCGTATTTCTGGATGATGTTCATCGCTCTGGTTCCTTCGTCCTGATCCCTTAAGGCGCGGCTGCCCGACTGGCAACCGACCCATGATTTCTCTGATAGGCGGCCCACAGATCGGGCCGCCGTTCGCGCGTGATCCGCTCCGCCTCCGCCCGCCGCCAGGCCGCGACCGCGCCGTGATGGCCCGACAGCAGCACCTCCGGCACGAGCCGGCCCTGCCAGTCGGCGGGGCGCGTGTAGTGCGGATATTCCAGCAATCCGGCGGAGAAACTTTCTTCCTCCGCGCTCTCGGCCGCGCCCATCACGCCGGGCAGCAGCCGCACGCAGGCATCGAGCAGCACCAGAGCGGCAAGCTCGCCGCCCGAGAGCACGTAGTCGCCGATGCTGATTTCCTCCCACCCGCCGGCGTCGATGACGCGCTGGTCCACGCCCTCGTAGCGCCCGCACAGCAGAACCACGCCGGGCCCCGCCGAGAGACGCATCGCATCCGCCTGAACGAACGGCCGGCCGCGCGGCGTGAGGAACACGCGCGGGCGGTCGTCGGCGACGGAGGCCGAGGCCGCATCGACGATGTCCGGCCGCAGCACCATGCCCGCCCCGCCGCCGAACGGCGTGTCGTCCACGGTGCGGTGCCGGTCGGTGGCGAAGTCGCGGATCTGCACCGTATCGAGCGACCACCGCCCGGCCTCCAGCGCGCGCCCGGCCAGCGACTGACCGATCGGGCCGGGAAACATCTCCGGAAACAGCGTCAGCACGGATGCGCGCCAGGTCATGCGGCGGCCTCCGATTGCGGCCGCACGATCTGGGGCGGCACCAGCAATTCGTCCGGCGGGTTCACCGTCAGCCGCCCGGCGGCGATGTCCACCACCGGCACGGATGCGCGGGTGAACGGCACGATCAGCGACGTGCCCGCAGCACCCACGATCTCCAGGCTGGTGCCGGCGCCGTAGTCATGCACCGCCACCACATCGCCCAGCGCCGCGCCCGACGCATCGACCGCCGCCAGCCCGATGAGGTCGGCGAGGTAGAACTCGTTGTCCTCCGGCGGCGGCAGGCGGTCGCGCTCGATGGACAGCCGCGTGTTGGTCAGCTTCTCCGCCGCCGTCCGGTCCGCCAGCTTCACCGGCTTGCCGTCGACGATCTCGGAAACCTCGGCGATACCCTCGCCGCGCCACGCCAGGACAAAGCACCGGCCTTTCGCATCGGACAGCGGTCCGTATGCGGCAAGGTCGGCCGGATCGGCGGTGTAGCTCGCGACGCGCACAAGTCCGCGCACGCCGTGAGGCCGCCCGATCACGCCCAGCAGGATGCGGCTGTCCGGCACCTAATGCCTCAGCCGGCCGGCGCCGCGTCGGCGATGGCCTTGGCGCGCTCCTGCGCCTTCTTCTTCGGCGCCGCCTGGATCGGCTGCTCGCGGAACGCGGGCATCGGGCCGAGCCCGGCCTTGCCGAGGAAGCGCGCCACGCGGTCGGTGGCGATCGCGCCCTGGCTCACCCAATGCTGGATGCGCTCGGCCTGCAGACGCACGCGGTCCTCGTGCTCGGCCGGCAGCATCGGGTTGTAGCTGCCCAGCCGCTCGATGAAGCGGCCGTCGCGCGGGCTGCGGCTGTCGGCCACGACGATGTGATAGTACGGACGCTTTTTCGCACCCGCGCGGGCAAGCCTGATCTTGAGACCCATAGGTCGGTTTCTCCTCGTTTTACTCGGTAATTCGTCAGAACGGTCGTCGGTTGTTGGACATGCCCTGGGGCATCAGCGCGGACAGTCCGTGCCGCATGAGCCCCTTCTGTCCCAGCTTGTTCATCCGCTTCATCATCGTGGACATGTCGTCGAACTGCTTCAGCAGCTTGTTCACTTCCTGCACCGAGGTGCCGGAGCCCGCCGCGATGCGCTTCTTGCGGCTGGCCTTGATGATGTCGGGCAGCCGCCGCTCCTTGGTCGTCATCGACGAGATGATCGCCGCCTGACGCTTCAGGATCGCGGTATCCAGGTTGGCGTCCGCCATCTGCGCCTTGATCTTGGAGACGCCGGGCAGCATGCCGAGAATGCCGGAGATGCTGCCCATCTTGCCGATCTGCTTCAGCTGGCTGGCGTAGTCCTCCAGGTCGAAGGTGCCCTTCGCCATCTTCTTGGCGAGTTT
>PKWQ01000172.1 GCA_003133265.1 Acetobacteraceae bacterium | reverse complement strand
GGGGCTCGGCCGGAGCCGTTGAGGGCGATGGGTTCGCGGCCGGCGGGGGCGTAGAGGCAGAAGCAGTCGCCGCCGATGCCGGTGGATTGCGGCTCGATGACGCAGAGCACGGCGACGGCTGCGATGGCGGCGTCCATGGCGTTGCCGCCGGCGCGCAGCACGTCGAGCGCTGCGAGGGTTGCTGCCGGCATCGAGGTGGCGGCCATGCCGTTGGTCGCATAGACCGGGCTGCGGCCCGGGAATTGGAAGTCGCGCATCGACATCTCCTCGACATTTTCGCTGGTCAGGCGTCTTTGCATGGGGCGCGCGGGTTGGCAATCCGGGCGCGTCTGGCATGATCCGACGACCAGGGGAGCGGGACCGATGACGGAAACCATCACGTATGCGGATTTCGAGCGGGTGGACATCCGTGTGGGTACGATCGTCGATGCGCAGCCCTTCCCGGAGGCGCGCAAGCCGGCGATCAAGCTGACGATCGATTTCGGGCCGGAGATCGGGGTGAAGCGGTCCTTGGCGCAGTTGACGGTGCATTACTCGCCGGACCGGCTGATCGGCCGGCAGGTCTGCGCGGTGATGAATTTCCCGCCGCGCCAGATCGGGCCGTTCCTCAGCGAGGTGCTGACATTGGGCATGCCGGACGAGGATGGCGCGGTGGTGCTGGTCCGTCCCGACCTGAAGGTGCCGAACGGCGGCAAGCTGTTCTGATGGCGGCGCACTACTACACGGTGACCTGGGACCAGCTGCACCGCGACGCGCGGGCGTTGGCCTGGCGGCTGATCGAGAAGGCGCCGTTCGCCGGCATCGTCGCCATAAGCCGTGGCGGCCTGATCCCGGCGGCGATCATCGCGCGCGAGCTGGAATGCCGGCTGGTCGAAAGCGTCTGCGTCGTCACCTATGACGAGGAAGCCAAGGGCGAGCCGGCGGTGACCAAGGCTCCCGTGGCGGCCGGGGACGGAACCGGGTTTCTGATCGTCGACGATCTGGTGGATACCGGCGCCACGGCGCGTGTGGTCCGTGGCCTGCTGCCGAAGGCGCATTTTGCCACCGTCTACGCCAAGCCGGCCGGGCGGGCGATGGTGGATACGTTCATCACCGAGGTATCGCAGGATACCTGGATTCTGTTTCCGTGGGACACGGAGCCGCAATTCGTCGCCCCCCTGGCGCGGCGCAACGGGGGCTGATCGGAAGACTTTCGGGGATGCCGGAAGTTCCGATATGAAGAAGCTCGAATCGCTTTGGGTAGTGGGAATGCCATGCTGATCGTTCGTCGCGACCGCGCCATGACCGCCGTTTCGCTGATGCTGGACATCGCGTTCCATGTCGGGCGATCCGGCACGGTGAGTGCTGGGGACATCGCCGAGCGGCTCGGTCTGGCGCGGCGGGGGATGGAGCCGCTGTTGCAGGCGCTGTCGCGGGCCGGGCTGCTCGACAGCGTCCGGGGGCCGCGTGGCGGCTACCGGCTGGGCCGGCCGCAGCGCGACATCAGGCTGGCGGAGATCGTCGCCGTGGCGCTGGCCGAAGACGAAGAGGCCACGCATGGCCCCGGCGGGCGATTGCAGACCGCGGTGGTGGACCGGCTGTGGGACGAACTGGACGAACTGGTGCGCGCGCAGCTGCAAGGGCTGACGCTGGATGACCTGATCCGCCGCGCCACCGCCGCCGGCCTGCGCCGGCCCACCGCCGAGCCGATCACCTTCGCGATCTGAACGTGAGCGCCAACGTCCCAGAAATGTCGATTAATTTCACGTTGTTCAAAAGTGATTATAAATCCACATTTGACAAGTGGTATAATAGGCTTATTCCTGATCGGAATTGTTATTTCAGCCGGCGGCAAGGAACCTGCGATGCCCGCGACGACGACCACCAATCCCGCCAAGCGCTCCGGCGTGGAGACGCTCAAGGAAGCCAGCCGGCGCCTGCGTGGCGCGCTGGCCGAGGAACTCGCCGCCCCCGGCAGCCAGGTGAGCGAGGACGGCTATAACCTGATCAAATTCCACGGCAGCTATGAGCAGTTTGACCGCGATACCGCCACCGCGCTGAAGCAGAAGGGCCAGGAGAAGGAATATTCCTTCATGGTCCGCGTGCGCATGCCGGGCGGGAGGCTGTCGGCGGCGCAATACCTGACGCTGGATGCGCTGTCCGACCGCTACAGCAATTCCACGTTGCGCATCACCACCCGCCAGGGCATCCAATTCCACGGCGTGCTGAAGGGCAACGTGAAGCCGACGCTGGCCGCGATCAACCAGACGCTGCTGACCACGCAATGCGCCTGCGGCGACGTGGTGCGCAACATCACCACCAGCCCGGTGCCGCTGCGCGATGCACGGCACGCGCGGGTGGAGGCGGATGCGGTGCTGCTGTCGCGCGCGCTGCTGCCGAACAGCCGCGCCTATCACGAGATCTTCCTCGACGAGGCGCCGGTCGATGGGGCGGGCGAGGAGGTGGAACCGCTATACGGCCCCACCTACCTGCCGCGAAAGTTCAAGATCGGCTTCGCCACGCCCGACGACAACTCGGTCGATGTGCTGTCCAACGATCTGGGCATCGTCGCGATCTTCGAGGGCGACCGGCTGCGCGGCTACAACATCGCCGTCGGCGGCGGCCTCGGCATGACCCACAACCGGCCCGACACCTACCCGCGCCTCGCCAGCTTCATCGGCTCGATGGGGCCGGACGAGCTGGTGGCGGTGACGGAGGCGGTGATCCGGTTGCAGCGCGACAATGGCGACCGTGGCGACCGCAAGCGGGCGCGGCTGAAATACGTAGTCGACGACAAGGGCATCGACTGGGTGCGCGCCGGCGTGGGCGCCAATCTCGGCCATCCGCTTGCCGATTCGCTGCCGATGAAGCCGTTCGCGGTGCCCGAGCTGCTCGGCTGGCACGCGCAGGGCGACGGCAATTGGTGGCTCGGCGTGCCCGTCCCCTCGGGGCGGATCGCCGACACCGGCGGCGCGCGGCTGCGCAGCGCGCTGCGGGCGGTCGTCGAGCGCTACAACACCGACCCGACCATGACTCCGCATCAGGACGTGCTGCTGACCAACATCGCGCCAGCCGACCGGGATGGCGTGACCAGACTGCTGCGCGAGCACGGCGTGGCGCTGGCCGAGGACATCTCGCCGCTGGCGCACTGGACGCTGGCCTGCCCGGCGCTGCCCACCTGCCGTCTGGCGCTGACCGAGGCGGAGCGGGCGCGCGAGCCGATCCTGGCCTCGATCGAAGCGGCGCTGGGCCGGCATGGGCTGGCCAACGAGCGGCTCAGCCTGCGCATCACCGGCTGCCCGAACGGCTGTGCCCGCAGCTACACCGGCGATATCGGGCTGGTCGGGCGCGTGCCCGGCGCCTACGCGATCTATGTCGGCGGCGATTTCGCCGGCACCCGGCTGTGCTTCAAGCTGTTCGAGCGGGTGAAGCAGGCGGACCTGGTGGCGCGGCTGGAGCCGGCTTTCGCCGCCTTTGCCGCTGACCGCCAACCCGGCGAGGGGTTCGGCGATTTCTGTCACCGGCTTGGCCACGACGCCTTGCTGGCGCTGATCGCCGCCGCGTCGGCACAGAGCGAAGCGGCGGACTGACCATGCTGCCGATCGCGCTCGATCTGGCGGACTGGCCGGTCATTCTGGCCGGTGCCGGTCGGGCGGCGGAACTGCGCCTTGCCCTGCTCGACGACGCAGGGGCCGCCGACGTGGCGGTGTTTGTGCCGGACCCGACGCCGGCATTGCGCGCGGCGGCGGGAACCCGGCTGCGCGA
>PKWQ01000203.1 GCA_003133265.1 Acetobacteraceae bacterium | reverse complement strand
CGGATACTGGGGCGGCGGAGGCGGGGGCGGATACTGGGGCCGCGGAGGCGGAGGCGGCGGATACTGGGGCGGCGGAGGCGGGGGCGGCGGCGAGCATGGCGGCCACGGGCACTGATCGGGGGCCACAGGGAGAAATCGGCCCGGACGGCCGAGGCACCTGACGCCATTCGCGCATATCACGTGCGCTGATACGATGCGTTTGGCCGGATGCCGATGGTGATAGATTTCCAGGTCTAAATGAGGGGGATCTGGAAATGTCCGACGCACACCGAAAATTCCTGTGCGAAGCCGTTGCTATCGCCGGAGCGGATAATCGGCTGCTGATCACGGTCCACCGGTTTGGCGACGGGATCGAGTTCAGCAGCGACGAGGGAGGGACAAAATATGGTTCCCCCCGCTATAGCTGGACCAACGACAATATCAGACGCGAAATCGCGCTGGTGTACGGCGCAAAATCGGTGGAACTGGTTCATCCGGTTCAGGATTTGGGCAAGCGCGGCTGACGGCCGTACAGTAAACTAGAGACTATCGGCCGATACGGGCCGACTTGGTCCGGCGTTTAGGATCGGCTATGGGGCCATCGCACTTCTAACGGGATACCGAAAATGGCCTACAAAGACAGCACGTTCGACGAGCGGAGGAGCGCCGCCGCGAACGCGAAGAAAGCCACCATCGAACGCTACCTGGGGAAACCAGGGGCCGATGATCCGGCGATCATTCAGCAGCATGCGGCCCGGAAGGCCCTCGAAGAGGCCCGCGAAATCCGCGTTGCCGAGCGCAAGGCCGCCCGTGCGGCGGATGCGGCGCGCCAAATCGCCGAGCAAAAGGCCCAGGCAGCCGAAAAGGCAGCCCATGAGGTCGAGAACGCGGCCCGCAAGCTGGCGCAGGAAGCCGAGCGCAAGGCTGCCCGCGACGCCCGCTACGCCGCCCGGAAAGCACGCCGGTGACAGCGGCGGCGCGACAACCGCATTGAACTTTCCCCGCCAAGGGGATCGTATGCCGCTGCAATGGAACAAAAAACCAGCAAACAAATCCAGTTCGCGGCAATTCCGTTCTCGGTGGGCACGGACGGGCGAACGCGGGTGATGCTGCTGACATCCAGGGAAACCAGGCGGTGGATCATCCCGAAGGGCTGGCCGATGAAGGGCCGCAAGCCCCGTGAAGTGGCCGCCCAGGAAGCGTACGAGGAAGCTGGCGTGGTCGGCAAGATCATCGGCAAGCGGCCGGTCGGCTTCTATCACTACAGCAAGAGCCTGCCCTCCCAAGAGCCGATTCTATGCCGGGTCTCGGTCTTCCTGCTGCTAGTCGAGGTGGTGATGGATGACTGGCCCGAGAAAGCAGAGCGCCAGCGGACCTGGTTCGAGGCGGCCGAGGCGGCGGCGTTGGTGGATGAAGGCGGTCTTTCCGAAATTCTGCTCACCGCCGTCCCATAGCCAGCCCCCTTGGACGTAACCCGCCTTCCCGTGCCATTCTGCGCACCAGCACAGGACAATACCCGTATGGCCAATACCAATCCGCCGACCGGTCCCGTCGATCTCGACGCGCTGGACGCATTCCTGAACTCCGACCTCGCGCCCGACGAGAGCATGGGGTTATCCGACCTCGACGGCTTTCTCGCCGGGCTGGCGGTCAGCCCGGAATTGATCATGCCGTCCGAATGGCTGCCGGTCGTATGGGGCAGCGAAGAACCGGACTTCGAGAGCGTGGATCAGGCGCAGGCGATCCTCGGCGTCATCATGGCGCGCTACAACGAGATCGTTCGTCTGCTCGACACCGATCCGGACAGTTTCGACCCGGTGTTCTGGTCCGATCCCGACGACGAAGACGACGTGATCGTCACCGATTGGGCCGCTGGGTTCCTTGAAGCGGTCCGGCTGCGGCCGGACGCGTGGGAGCCCCTGATCGAGCACCCCAGCGCCGGCAGCCTGTTCGTGCCGATCCTGCTGCTTGGCACCGACCTCGATGAAGCGGGATTCGAGGGCGACCGGCCGACCGAGGACGAGATGATGGAACTGCTCGACGACGCCCCCAACATCCTTCCGGTCTGCGTCGCCGGCATTCACGCGTTCTGGAAGGACCACCGGAACAAGCCGAATGGCGCATCCGGTCGCGCCGGCGACAAGAAGGCGCGGCGACGGCATTAGCGCCGTAAAGCCGCCCTAACGCGCCTGCTGGATGGCGCTCAAAATCCAGTGCCCGCCGGGGCTGCGCAGGAATGTCCAGATTTCCGTGGCGGTGATGTGTTCGGTCGGGCTGCCGTCGACGATCCGGCCCGCCGCGTCGGCGGTGACGTCGGTCATCGAGAATTTCATCGCCACNNTTGATGTCCTGCACGCTCCAGGCCGCCTGGATCGATTTCAGCAGCTGCTCGAACGCCTGATAGTCGGCGGGAACGATGGCGACGGGCGTCTGGACCGAGCCGCCGCCACCAGAGAGCATCCGTGGTGCCGGACCCATGGGGGCGAACATCGCCGGGCCGCTGGCGGTCGCTGGCATGGATGGGCGGACGAATCTGCGGATCAGGAAGCGCACCAGCCAGACCACCAGGGCTATCTGTATCAGAAACCCGAGGAACCCGCCGAAACCGTGCCCGAACATGCCGCCGCCGAACATCATGCCGATCAGGCCGGCGCCCAGCAGTCCGCCCATCATCCCGGACATGAACGAGGGCCGCGGCGCAATGCCCGGAGTGCCGACACCCGGCGCGGGGGTGCTCGGGCTGGTCAGGCTGCGCTGCATTGGCGCGGCCGAATAGGGCGCGGTGCTGGTGGCCGGCGGCGCGGAATAGGTGTTGGTGCCGCGGCTGCCTATGGAACCGCTGCTGCCGGCGCGCGCATCCGCCAGGCTGGGGGCCAACGCCAGCGCCAACGCGGCAACGGCGGCAAGCAGGTAGGAACTACGGTGCATGATCTCTCGTTCGCCCTATGCGGTTCACCGGTATATGGGCGCTGGTACACATCGCCAATAGAAGATTTTCAGGAGCCGGCGATCGTCAGGCCCTCGATGCGCAGGCTGGGCGCGTCGGTGCCGCGACGAAAACGCAGATCGTTCGCCGGCGTCAGGTTGGCGAACATCTCGATCAGGTTGCCGGCGATGGTGATCTCGGCGACCGGTTCGGCCAGCACGCCGTCGCGGATCATGAACCCGGCCGCGCCCCGGCTGTAGTCGCCGGTCACGCCGTTGATGCCCATGCCGATCAGTTCGGTGATGTAGATGCCTTCCTTGATGTCGGCCATCAGCTCGGCCGGCGTCAGCTTGCCCGGAGCGAGGTAGAGATTGGTCGGCGACGGCGACGGCGGGCCGGAGGTGCCGCGCGCGGCGTGGCCGGTGGAGACCAGGCCAAGCTGGCGGGCGGAGCGGCTGTCGAGCAGCCAGGTGGTCAGCACCCCGTCCTCGATCAGCTTGCGGGCGCGGGTCGGTGTCCCCTCCCCGTCGAAGATGCGTGAGCGCAGGCCGCGAACCCGGCGCGGGTCGTCGTGGATGTCGATGCCGGCGGCGAACAGGCGCTGGCCCAGCTTGTCCCGGAGGAAGCTGGTGCCGCGCGCGATGGAGGCGCCGTTGATCGCACTGGCGAAATGGCCGACCAGACCGCCGGCGACACGGGGATCGTAGATCACCGGCAGCCTGCCGGTCTTCGGGCGGATCGGGTTCAGCCGGGCGACGGCGCGCTCTCCGGCGGAGCGGCCGATGGCGACGGGATCGTCGAGGTCGGACAGATGCACGGTGCTGCAATAGTCGTAGTCGCGCTGCATCCCGGTGCCGGTGCCGGCGATCACGCTGGCGGAGACCGAATGGCTGGTGCGTACCGCGCGCCCGGCGAAGCCGGCGGAGGTGACCAGGACGGCGTCGGCGCGGCCATAGCCCGCCTCCGCGCCCTCGGAATTGGTCACGCCGGGCACGGCGCGGGCGGCATCCTCGGCGGCGGCGGCGCGCGCGATCAGTTCGGCGGCATCGGGTTCGGCCGGATCGGCGAGGTCGAGAGCCACATCCTCGGGCGGGGCGGCGGTGTCGGCGAGTCCGGCATAGGGGTCTTCCGGCACCACGCGCGCCATCGCCACGGCGCGCTCGGCCAGGGCGGCGAACCCCGCCGGATCGACGGTGCTGGACGAGACGATGGCCGCGTGCCGGCCGACGAAGACACGCAACCCGAGATCGCGGCCCTCCGCGCGTTCCACATGCTCGGTCTCGCCCAGCCGGCGCTGCACCGAGAGCGAGGCGCCGGAGAACAGCACCGCATCCGCCGCGTCCGCCCCCGCTGCGCGGGCACGGGCAATGAGGTCGGAGACGAGATCAAGGGAGTTCATGGTTATATCCTGGTGTGCCGCGTGAACCACGCGAGGTCAGACGAGTTGTACCAGTTCCGAATACCGGCTCAGCATCTGGTCCGCCGTGAACAGGCGAAGCGGTCCAGTGATGGCCTGCGCCACGATGAGCCGATCGAACGGATCACGGTGGTGCGGCGGCAGAGTGGCCACCATGGACGCCGCTTGCCAATGCACCGGCAGTTGGGCGAAGCCGGTTTCCAGTGCGGCCGTTGCGACCTGCTCCGGATCGAAATCGAAATCCAGCCGGGCGAGGCTCTTTTTGATCGCGATTTCCCATATGCTCGCGGCGCTGAAGAACACCTCGTTGCCGGGATCGCGCACGATCGCGCGCACCTCGGCGCTCAGCCGCCCGGGGTCGGCGATTGCCCACAGCAGAAGATGCGTGTCGAGCAAGAGGCGCATCAGCGCCCTTCGAACTCGGCCAGTATCTCCTCGGGCAGCGGCTCATCGAAATTCTCGGGAACATGGATCTTGCCGGCAAGCAGGCCAAGCTGGCGCGGCTTCGGCTCCTGGCCGATCGGGACCAGACGGGCCACCGGCTTTCCGGCCTTGGCGATGACCACCTCTTCCCCCGCCGCGACCGCATCGAGCAGACGGGAAAGCTGGGTCTTGGCGGCGTGGATGTTGATGGTTTCCATGGCACTGGCTTTCTCTAAACCTAGCTAAGCTTAGTCCATACAACCATGCACGGCAATATCTTACCCCGCCAACTGCCCGACGATCGCCGACAGGTCGGGTACGCGGGTAGCGGGGCCCATCGTTGCCAGCGTCGGCGCGGCGCGGAACAGCCGGGCGGCGGCGCGGACCACGTCCTCGGTGGTGACGGCGGTCAGCTTCGCCACCGTCTCCGCCGTCGGCACCACGCGGCCATGCACCTGCAACTGCCGGGCGAGCTGTTCGCAGCGGCTGCCGGTGCTCTCCAGCGACATCAGCAGGCTCGCCTTCACCTGGGCGCGGGCGCGGGCCAGTTCCACCTCGGTCACCGCCACCTGCACCTTGCGCAGTTCGTCCAGGGTGACGGGGATCAGTTCCTCCGCCTCGCTCTCTCCGGTGCCGGCATAGACGCCGAACAGCCCGCCATCCATGTAGGGCTGGGCGAAGGAATAGATCGAATAGACCAGCCCGCGCTTCTCCCGGATCTCCTGGAACAGCCGCGAGGACATGCCGCCGCCGAGCAGGGTGGAGAGCAGCAGGATCGGGTAGTAGTCCGGATCGGAATAGCCGACGGCGGGGAAGCCGAGCACGATATGGACCTGATCCAGATCGCGCGCCTCGCGGAACTCCCCGCCGTGGTAGGCGCCGGCCACGGCCTGGGGCGCGGGATCGGCGGGCAGATCGGCGAAATGCGCCTGGGCGAGATCGACGATGCGCTGATGCTCCAGCGCCCCGGCGGCGGCGATCACCACGTTCGAGGCGGCGTAGTGGCGGCGCATATAGTTCATCAGCGTGGCGCGCGGCATCGAGCGGATGCCTTCCTCGGTGCCGAGCACGGGCCGGCCCATCGGCTGGCTCGGGAAGGCGGCTTCCTGGAAGCGGTCGAAAATGATGTCGTCCGGCGTGTCGTTGGCCTGGCCGATCTCTTGCAGGATCACGCCGCGCTCGCGCTCCAGCTCCTCGGGATCGAAGCTGGAATGGGTCAGGATGTCGCCGATGATGTCGACCGCCAGCGTCGTGTCTTCCTTCAGCACCTTCACGTAGTACGCGGTCTGCTCGCGCGCGGTGTAGGCGTTGATGTGCCCGCCCACCGCCTCGATCTCCTCGGCGATGGCCGCCGCGCTGCGCCGTTCGGTGCCCTTGAAGGCCATGTGTTCCAGGAAGTGCGAGACGCCGTTCTCGGACTCCAGCTCGTGGCGCGCGCCGCTGGCGACATAGGCGCCGAACGAGACGGTCTCGACCCGCTCCATGCGTTCGGTGACCACGGTCAGGCCGGACGGCAAACGGGTCAGTTGGATCGGCTCGCCATTCGCGGCGGATTTGCTCATGCGGCGTTCTTTCTGACGGAGGCGCGCACCAGCGCCTGGACGGCGGCGAGATCGTTGGGCGCGACAGTGAAGCGTTCGGTCCGCTGATATAGGTCCGCCATGCGCAACGGCAATGCGGGGCGGGTGCCGGTGGCGCTTTCCATGGCGTCGGGGAATTTCGCCGGATGCGCCGTGGCCATGGCGATCATGGGGATGCCGCGCTCCACCGCATTGGCACGGGCGGCGGCGATGCCGACGGCGGTGTGCGGATCGGCAAGATAGCCGCAGACGTCCCGCAACCGGCGGATTTCCGCCTCGGTGCCGGGATCGTCGAGCGCGAAGCCGCGGAACAGGGTGCGTACCCGATGCCAGGCGGCGTCGGGGACCGCCATGCGCCCGGTGGAGCGGAAATCCTCCATCGCCGTCCGGGTGGCGTCGCCGTCGCGGTTCAGCAGCTCGAACAGCAGCCGCTCGAAATTGGAGCTGACCTGGATGTCCATGCTGGGCGACAGGCTGGGCTCCACGGCGCGCATCGACATGTCGTTGGACGACAAGAACCGGGTCAGGATGTCGTTGCGGTTGGAGCCGATGCTCAGCCGCGCCACCGGCAACCCGATCCGCCGCGCCGCCCAGGCGGCGAGGACGTTGCCGAAATTGCCCGTCGGCACGCTGAACGCCACCTCCCGGTCCGGCGCGCCGAGCGCCAGCGCCGAGGCGACGTAATAGGGGATTTGCGTGGCGATCCGCGCCCAGTTGATGGAGTTGACGGCGGAGAGATTCTGCTCGGCGCGGAACGGCGCGTCGGCGAACATCGCCTTTACCAGATCCTGGCAGTCGTCGAACGTGCCCTCGACGGCGATGTTGCCCACATTCGGCGCCAGCACGGTGGTCATCTGCCGGCGCTGCACCTCGCTGGTGCGATTGTGCGGATGCAGGATGACGATATCGACGCTGTCGCGCCCGGCGAAGGCCTCGATGGCGGCCGAGCCGGTATCGCCGGAGGTGGCGCCGACGATGGTGACGCGCTGGCCGTTCTCGGTCAGCACATGGTCGAACAGCCGGCCGAGCAGCTGCATCGCCATGTCCTNNAGGCGAGCGTCGGGCCGTGGAACAGTTCCTGGACGAACAGCCCGGTCTCCAGCTGCACCAGCGGCGCCACCGCGGGATGGCCGAATCCGGCATAGGACTGCTTGCACAGGCGTTGCAGCGTGGCGAACGGGATAGACTGGGCCATGAAAGGCTGCATGACCCGGGCGGCGAGTTCCGCGTAGGGCAGGCCGCGCAGCGCCCGCCAGTCGGCGGGGGAAAAATGCGGCCAGGTCTCGGGCACGTAGAGCCCGCCATCCTCGGCGAGACCCGCCAGCAGGACACCGGAAAAATCGCGGACGGGCGCCTGGCCGCGTGTGGATATATAGCGCATGGGCCTCACATTACGGGCGAATGGAGAGCGGGGCGAGAGGCAGCTTCAGTGCCGCTGCATGGCGCGGAAATGCAAGCCGCACTGCTCGCTGGTGATATCGCCCTCGATCTTGGTTCCGGTCCATTGGCCGGCAAGGGTGAAGTCGTTGACCTGCCCGCTCACGGTGCCGTCCGGATCGATCGTCGCGTCGATCGACATGACGCCATTGAGCCGGTAGCGGAAGCTGCGGTCCACCACTTCCAGGCGCACCAGACCGG
>PKWQ01000076.1 GCA_003133265.1 Acetobacteraceae bacterium | reverse complement strand
CGATTCAAGCTGGGCAACGACCTGGCCCTTCGTGACCGTGTCGCCGCGATCGACCAGGGTCGCCGACAACACGCCGCTGACCGCGCTGCCGAGCTGCACCGAAACATGCGGCTTGATGATGCAGGTGCCGGCCATGGCGTCGGTCTGCGCCCGTGCCGGCATGGCGAGGGACAGCAGCACGGGCATCGGGATCACTGATCGGCGCATCTAGTCGGGTCTCCCCGCGAAGGACAAAGAGCCTTGCAACCGCGCTTCGAAGCGCATCAGCTCGCGCCGCACCGCCCGGTGCCGGCGTTCGGCTCGCTTTTGCATCCATGCGAACAGCGCGCGGGCGACGCCGCGGTGGGCACGCGCCGCCGCCAGCAGCATCCGCCCCGCTTTGCTGGAACGCAACGGATCCATTAGCGCATCCTCCAGCGACAACACCTGCATGAACGATCCCGCATCGCCCTGCCGCGCCCCGCGTCCGGCGAGTTGACGGTCGATTCGCGCCGCGTCGTGCCGATCGCTCAGGATCACCGCGAGGCCGCCGCGATCGGAGACGCCTTGTGCCAGCCTTATGTCGGTGCCACGGCCGGCCATGTTGGTGGCGATGGTGACGCAGCCGGCATCGCCCGCGCGGGCGACGATCGCCGCCTCCGCCGCGTCCTGCGCCGCGTTCAGCAGGCTGTGCGCGACGCCATGGCCGCGCAGCAGATCGCTCGCCAGTTCCGACGCGGCAACCGAGCGGGTGCCGATCAGCACCGGCCGGCCGGTCGCGGACAACGCCACCGCATGGTCGGCGATGGTGCGCCATTTCGCGTCCGCTGTCGGCACCACCACCGTTTTCTCCACCCGCCGGCGGCAGGGGTAATTCGTCGGGATGCGCGCGACGCCGACGCCGTAGACGGAGCGCAGTTCGCGCGTGACCTCCGCCAGGGTGCCGCTCATGCCGCAGAGATGGCGGTAGCGGGTGAAGAAACGCTGGTAGGTGATGCGCGCGACGGAGGTGCGCTGGCCGGTCGGCGCGCAGCCCTCCTTCGCCTCGACCATCTGGTGCAGGCCATCGTTCCAGAAGCGGTCGGGCATCACCCGGCCGGTATACTCGTCGATGATGCACACGCGACCGTCGCGCACCAGGTACTGCACGTCGCGCTTGAACAGCAGCCGCGCGGTCAGCGCCTTCACCACCAGTTCGGACCGCACCACCGTGCTGCCCCACTGCGCACCCAGCGCGGCCGAGAGCGTCTCCACGCGGCGGCGCCCGGCTGGTGTCAGATCAATCCGGCGCTCGCTGCGATCGACGTTGTAGTCAGCGCCCTCGATCAGTCCCGCCACCAGATCGAGCGCCTCGGCGCAGGCGCGATCCTCGACACCGTCGCTCGCGGTCTCGCTGATGATCAGCGGCGTGCGCGCCTCGTCGATCAGCACGCTGTCGGCCTCATCCACGATCGCGAAATCGAGGCCGCGCAGTACCAACGCATCCTCATGCGCCCGCCTGCCATCGAGCCGGGCGACGCGGCCGTGCAGCGCGGTCGGCGTCGCGCGCCGGCGCATCTGGTCGCGCAGATAGTCGAACACCAGTTCCTTGTTGCTGGCATAGACGATGTCGCAGGCATAGGCCGCGCGCCGCTCCGCCGGGGATTGCCCATGCACGACGAGGCCCGCGGTCAGTCCCAGCGCGTGATACAGCGGTGAAAGCAGCCCGTGGTCGCGGTCGGCGAGATAGTCGTTCACCGTCACCACATGCACCATCCGCCCCGCCAGCGCCGCCGTTGCCGCGGCGAGCGATGCGGCCAACGTCTTGCCCTCGCCGGTCGCCAGCTCCGTCATCCGCCCGCGCAGCATCGACCACGCCGCCATCAGCTGCACGTCGTACGGCGTCAGCCCGAGCTGTCGCGTGGCCACCGCACGGATCAGCGCGAAGCTGTGCGCGGCCGAGGCCGGCGTGATCCCGCCCCGCAGCCGGGCGCGCAGTGCGGCCACAGCCGGTCCCGGCGCATCGGCCAACCGCGTTGCTTCCCGCGCGTGGGTCGCGGCCAGACGTGCCACTCGCACGGCGCCGAGGCGGCTGAGGGCCTGCGGCGGCCGGGGCAGCAGCGCGACCGCGGCCCGCAGATGCTCCTCCGCCATGCCGCGCGGGCGCGTCTGACGCTCCGGATACGGCATCGCCTGCGCCAGCCGCAGTACCTGCGGCGATGCCGCACCCTGGGCGGCGGCCGGGGCCGAACGCTCGGTTGCGGGATGCAGGGCGGCTGTCGCGCTCATAGATCGAACCGCCGCAAGAACAGTTGCCGGGCGGTGCGCGAGATGCGCCACGCCAATGTCCGGCCGCCGTGCTGGAAGCGCACATAGACCCGCTCGCCGATGCGATGGTCCCGGACGCCCTCCGGCAGTTTCACGTCCACCTGGAACACCACTTCCAGCGCGCGCAGATGCTGCTCGTCCGTGGGATCGACGGCGATCGGGCCACCGCCGACGCTTGCCAACGCGACGCTCGGCAACTGCCGCGTCGCCGTCGGCACCTCGCGCGTCACCTGCCCGACATGCAGGACGCGCATCGGGCGGCTGGCGAAGCGCAGATCGACGCCGCGCGTGTCCTCACGCACCAGCTCGATTTCCGACTGCGGCACGATGACACGCACGCTGGCCGCGTCGTCGTCGAGCACATAGCCGATCAACTCGCCACGCCGGAAATACTTGCCGCCGAGGTCGCGCGGCATGGACACCAGGAAACGGCCGGCGACAGGTGCCGCCACCTCCAGCGCCTGGCGGCGGCTACGCATTTCATCCAGCTCCGACTGGAAATATGCCATCTGCTGGCGCAGCATCTGCGCCTGCACGCGGTCGGCATACTCAGCCGCGGTGTAGCGCAGTTCGACCTCGCGCAATTGCGTCCGCAGCAGTGTCACGCGCGCATCCAGCACCGGGTCGGTCAGCCGCGCCACCGGATCTCCGGCCGCCAGCGGCACGCCAGGAGCGGCGAACAGTTCCGTCAGCCTGCCTTCCGTGCCGGCGCGCAGATCGGCCCCGGCTGGCGCCCACACGACACCCTGCGTCACCGTCCCGTATGGCAGTTCCACGGCGAACAACGCCAGCGCGGCAAACCCCATTGCGGCGCCACTCACCAGCACCGCGCGCAGCCGGTGCTGGCGCAGCGCCGGACCTTGCGCGATCTGCCAGACGCCGCTTGCGAGCGGCCAGAGAATGCCGGACGCCACGGTCCACGCCGCCAGCACCGCACCAACCCCGTACAGTTGCGTTGCCACGAACAGCGCGATCGAGAGCATCACCCACAGCCGATACAGGTAGGAGCTAACCCCGTAGAACACGAACCAGGCGGCCTCTCCGCGTGCCTGCACCGGCGAGGTCTGGCCGCGCACGCCGAAGGCGTAGCGGTTCACGAGATAGCCGTAGAAGCGGGTGGCGCGAGCGCCCAGGTTGGGAATCTCGATCAGGTCCGACAGGATGAAATAGGCATCGAACCGCAACAGCGGGTTGCCGTTGAACAGCAGCGTGGAAACACCGGCGATCAGCAGGCAGTTGAAGGCCGCCGCCCGCGCCAGCCCCGGCTCCACGTTCGTCCACACCATCATCGCAAGGCCGGCGCAGAACAGCTCCGTCAGCATCCCGGCCGCGCCGACCAGCGCGCGCCGCCACTTGTTGGAGAACCCGCCGGCGCCGCTGGCATCGACATACGGCACCGGCATCACCACCAATGTCATGATACCCGCCTCATGCACCGAGGCGCCGCCGAGCTTCGCGGCATAGCAATGGCCAAGCTCATGCAGCAGCTTGAGCATGGGGAACGTCACCGCCAGGATCAGCAGGTTGTCGCGCGCCAGCACGCGGTCGGCCAGATCGTGCGTCAGCTCGCTCCAATGCAGCGCCGCATGCGCGGCTCCCCAGCCGACGACGCAAAGCCACAGCAGGAACCCCCACACCGACCACAGCGGCCGGACCAGGCCAACGGTCGCATCGAGGAAACGGTCCGGGTCGCACAGCGGTATCCGCAGATAGAGCGGATTGGCGAATCGGCGCCACAGCTTGCTCGACGCCAGACGTCGGGCACGGTCGGACAGTTCGGCAAGGTCGGGCAATCGCTCGGTCGCCAGCAGGTTGGCGCCATCGAGTTGCGCCAGCAGGTGGATCAGCTCGTCCTGCGTCGGCCGCTCTTCCCCGAGTGCGCCGAGCGCAATCCAAATGTCGTCCAGCGTATGCGCGCCGTCCATCAGCCCGATCGCCTGCTGCGCCGCGGGGGCGAAGCGATGCACACTGTTCTCTACCAGGTCTTCCAGCACGAACCAGCGGTCACCGCGAAAATGCTGACGGGTGACGCGCACATGATCGCGCAGCCGCGGCCGCACCGCGGCGACGCGGAACCAGTTGGCGCTCAGCAGCGGCTTGCCGGAGGAACTCATGACACCGCGCTCATGGCCACCACGACCACAGCCCGAGCCGGATCGCATCGATCAGATGATGCGTCCAGGCCCAGATCAGCAGATGCCGCCCGGCGTTCAGCTTTGCCACCCCCTCCATGTTCGGCCGCAGCTGCGGCGATGTCTCGTCGAGCCGCGCCTCGACGCGGAAAGTGTTGTTGCCGTCGCTCTGTTCGGCGATCGGCGTCACCCGCACCACATGCAGCCCGAAGTGACGGTCCGGCAGCGCCGACAGCACCAGCGTGCCGGTGTGCCCAGGCGCCACCCGCCCGATCTCGGCGTCCGGCACGCGCACGATGACGCGGTAGCTGTCGAGCGGCGCGATCTCGAACAACACCTGCGCGCGCTGCACCGGCATCCCCACGGATTGGCTCAGGTCGCCGTTGGTGATCAGCCCGTCGAACGGCGCGAGTATCTTGGTGCGCGACAATTGCGCGTCCAGCAATGCGATCTCGGCGGCGGCTTCGGCGACCTGGGCGCTGTCGATGTTGACGTCCGCCCGCGTGCCGGTGGCCAGCGCCCGGTCCAGCTCCAACTGGTGCTGCTGGCGCGTCGCGATCCAGCGCAGCCGCTGCAGGTTCAGCTCGGAATCATCCAGCGTCGCCAACACGTCGCCCTGATGCACCACCTGGCCAGCCCGCGCGTGCTCGCTGCCGATATAGCCGTCCAGTCCTCCGGCGATCGAGCGTCGCACCTCGCCCTCCACCACCGCCTGCGCACTGACGTGATACTCCGTGTGCAGCAGCGCAAAGAATCCGACCACGCCGACGACGACGCCGACAGCCAGCTTCAGGACATAATGCTCCGGCCCGAGCAACTGGTGCGCAATGCGGGCGCCGATATGCAGCGCAATCGTGCTCAGCCACCGCTCGCCCGAATGCAGTTGCCCGAGCATGGGGCCGACCAGTGCCACGATCGCCTCGACGAGGTCGATCGCCGCCTGGTCCATCGGCTGATCGCGCTCCACGGTGATCGCGCCGGCGATGCGGCCGTGCATGGTCAGCGGCACCGTCAGCACATGCGGGCCGCCGCCCTGTCCAGCCAGCCTTGCATGCGCCGCCCGGCTCGGGAGCGGTTCCCCGCCGAGGACGGGAAACAGCAGCGACGCGCCCTGGTCGACCGCCTCCTCCATCGCCGCGGCGAGATTGACCGTCGCATCCGCCCGCTTGCCGGAGCCGACCGTGTGCGACAGGCCGACGACGCGGATGGAGCGGCGCACCAGCCACCCGACGGCGACGCGCGAGGCTTGCAGGCGCACCGCCATCTCGGTCGCAACCGCCCGCGCCGCCGCGTCGAACCGCTCGGCGCCCAGCGCGGTCGCCGCCACTTCCAGCGCCGCGTAGCCCTGCCGCAGCCTTATTGCGTCGTCGGCGGCCTGACCGCGCCGCTGTCGCAGCTCGATCCATGACGCACCCCATTGCAACTGCCGCATCGCATCGCGCAGCGCCGCGTCGGTGACGCCCTCGCATTCCACCGCGACGACGCCCAAGTCTTCGCCGCCGACGATCAGCGGGAACGCCAGATGCGAGGCGCGGCCGTCATCGGTCCAGGCGGCATGTCCCGCACCATGTCCCTGGGCGCGGCCGCGCGGCCGGCTGACCACCCCGCGGCGCTCGTTGAGTGCCAACTCCGCGACATGCGCGAGTTGCGCCGATCCCGGGTCGCCCTCCGGCCAGCGCGCGACCGGCGCCAGAGCACCGTCCTGGCGGAGCACCAGCACCGCACGCGCCGCACCTGGCAGCATCCGGCACAACAGCGCGAGCCACGCGCGTGCGAACGGCGCCAGTGCCGTCTCGCCGGTCAGTACGCCCCACAGCACCTGATCGAGCGGCGTGACCGTGGCGGCTTCGGGTTCGGTCAGGCTCTCGCGCTCCATCGGATCTCGCTCCGGCCTCCTACAGCGTCAGCGGGCCGATGCGCGCCTCGTAGTCGCGCATCCGCGCCGTCAGCAGGGTCAGCAACCGCTTCGCCGCGTAGGGCGTCAGCACGATGCGGTTGCTCAGCTGCACCGTCAGCTCCTTGCTCTGGGCCGCATTCCAGGTCTGGTTCATGCCGAACAGCAAAGTGAGTTCTTCGCGCGTCACCAGCACGTTCACCACGTTGGCGAACGTCGTAACCATCTTGCTGTCGTCCCAGTTGACCTTGGTGTTCACCACCTGATCGGCGATCGCCACGTCAATCGGCTTGGGCTCGCGCTCGGCTTCGCCGTTGGTATCGGCCATCGCGTTCTCCTATGTCATATCGGGTGGCTATCCCAGCTGATCTGCGATGACACCGCGCCAGGGATGTAGCCGGGAGTGTCGTCACCGGAATCGGGATCGACCAGCAGCCAGGATTGATCCTGGGTGCCCGGATCGACTGCCGGCGAGGTGTCATCCCCGGTGTAACCGGTCACCGGATCGACGAAGGTGATGATCGCGGGCGGCCGTTCGGCGAGCCGCTGGACCGCGTGCGCGAACGCCTTCGGCAGATGCGAGATTTCCGGCGCCGCGGGCAGCATGAGCGCGGAGGTCTCGTCGCCCGGCACGGTCAAGTTCGGCAGCGCGGTCGGGTCGTCCACCGCCACCAATCCCGTCCCGCTCGCCCACGGGTCGGGGCCCGTCGACAGCAAGACGGCGTTTGCAGCGGTCGGCAACAACGCAGCTGTTGGCTCCGGCGTTAGTAGCGGGGCGAATGTGATCACCGGCGGGGCAACGTAGAGGTCGAATATTGGCGGCGGCGTCAACGGCGGTGCGGCTGTGAGCTCGGGCGGGACGACGTAGGGGGCGAATGTTGGCTGCGGCACCGCCGATGGCGCGACCGTGATCCCCGACATGGACACGATGCTGCCCACCAACGCGCCCGGCGGCGCCCCCGGCAGGGCGGCGGCCTCGGGCGCCAGGTTCCCTGGCGCGGGCGGCGCGGGCGGCGCCGGCGGTGCGGGCGGTGCGGAGACGCTGATCGTCACCGTCGTCGCCGATCCGGCCGCGTAGGTGCCGTGCGGCAAATAGGTGAAGGAATCCGTTCCGGTGAATGTCGCCGCCGGCGTGTAGACGAACGAGCCATCGCTGCTCAGCGCCAGCGTGCCGTGCGCGACCGTGGTGACAAGCGTCGCCGTCAGCGTGTCGCCGGCGCTGTCGGTGTCGTTCGCCAGCACGCCCTGCGCCGCAGGCACGATCAACGGCACCTGCTCATGGGTGGTGTAGCTGTTTGCCACGCCGACCGGCGCCGGATCCACCACCGCCACCGAAACCGTCGCCGGCGCGCTGGTCTTCTGGTTGCCGAGGCTGCCCGCCGGATTGCCGGTATCGGTTACCGTGAACGCGAAGCTGTCGGCCCCCAGATAGCCGGCCGACGGCGTAT
Organism: Acetobacteraceae bacterium; assembly: GCA_003133265.1. Lineage (GTDB taxonomy): Bacteria > Pseudomonadota > Alphaproteobacteria > Acetobacterales > Acetobacteraceae > PALSA-911. The sequence goes on along the minus strand of PKWQ01000076.1, from coordinate 16,189 downwards.
AGGTGAAGGCATTGGGGCTGCCCGGGTTCTGCACCAGCATCCCCTGCGTGGGCTGCGTGGTAATCGTGTAGACCAGCTGGCTCGCCGGCGTCTCGGCGTCCGTGCCGCCCAGGACGATGATTTGCGCGGCGTCGTGGATCACGCTCACGCTCTGGCCGATCGCCACCGGCGCCTGGTCGACCGGTGTAACGGTCAAGCTCACCGTCGCCTGGCTCTCGCCACCATCGGGATCGGTGGCCTGGAAGACGAAGCTGTCGGGGCCGAAGAAATTGGCGGCGGGCGTGTAGGTCAGGGTATTGCCGTTGCTGATCGCCGACAGCGTGCCCTCGCTTGGTGCGGTGACAATGCTGTAGGTAAGCGGGTTGCCCTGCGTGTCGGTTGCCGCCAGCACGATCTGCCGCGTGCCGCCTTCCGCCACCGACACGGACTGTGCGGTGGCGACGGGCGGCACGTCCCCTTTCCGGTCGATTGTGAAGTCGAGCACATAGTTGGTGCCCGCCGTTGTGCCGTTGCCGGCGAGCGCGTTGCCCGATTGATCGAAGATCGCCCGCGTGCCGGACAGCGTGAGCTGATAGTTACCGGCCGCCAGCACGCCGTTCGGCAGTTGCAGCGTCACCGTCGTGGCGCCCAGCACATAGACCGGCGCGAGCGGGATCACCGGCGCGTCGCCGGCGGTGAACGAGCCGCCCGCATCGGCCTCGATCAGGCTATAGTTGGCCGGGCTGTTCGCACTGACCAGATCGAGCGATTTGTTGAACGCCACCGCCAGGCTGGTGAAGGCGAGAGCGGTGGTGCCGTTGTTGGTCAGCGCCGGGCTGACCGACAGGACATCCAGCGGCGTGGTGTCGCCGCTGCTGCCCTGGAACTCAAAGGCGCCGATGTCGAAATAGACCAGTCCGGGCTGCGGCGCCCAGGCTTCCGAGGCGGCGTTCCCGAGCGCGGCACTGCCGCTGGCGGTGGACAGCACATAGATCAGGCCGGTGCCGGCCGAGACCCCGATGATCGGATTGAGCCCGGCATTCCCGGCGCCATAATTGAAACCGAAGCTACCGTCGTTGTTCAGCGTGACAGCGAAGTTGACCGGAATACCGCTGGTGCCGGCCTGCCAGCGGAACGTAACCGAGGTGGCCGTGGTCGACACGAAGACGCCGTCGCCGGAAGCGGCATTGGTGCTGATCGCGGCCCAGAACGGCGCGATCCGAACGCTGGCCAGGAACCCCGCCAGGGTCGGCGTGTCGTAGCCGTATAGGTTCGGTCCGGCGAATTGCAGGTAGCCCTGGGAGGAAACGATCACGCTACTGTACGACTCGCCATACAGATTGAAAGCGAACGGCAGCGTATAGGTTGTTACGCCGCCATTGGGGTTCACGCTCAACGCCGTCCCGCCACTGGGCGCCGACGCCGCGCCGTCGGTCTGCACATAGCGTGGGAACCCGATGCCGGTGTTGGCCGTTGCCGGGTCGTCGTGACGCGGCTGGCCCAGCAGATCGGTGAACGGCGCCACATACGCATTGCCGGCGTCGATGGCGGGCGATCCGGCCTTCAGCTCGAAATCGTCGTCCGCCCCGGCGCCGACCAGCGTGCCCGGGCCGCCGAGGACGCCATCCGCGCCGGCCATGTTGACGAAGCCGGGGTTGCCGGCCTTGCTGCCGTTGGCGTCCTGGCTACTGGCCGCCTGCCAGTTGGCGAGCGTCGCCTCGGCAACGCCCTGCCACAGCCCGAGCGTGGCCGGCGTGGCATTGGCGCCCTGGTAGAACAGATTGTAGGCGCTGAGGAATCCAGTGGTGGCACCGGCCGCGACGCTGATGATGGAGCCTTGGTCCACCCAGAGGATGTTGTTCCCCACCTTCGCGGCGGACACGCCGGACAGCGTCAGCGCCTGGCCGACCGACTGGTAGACCGTGTTGTTGACGATGGCGAGCGTGGTGCCGGAGGTGATCGCGATGCCGGTGCTGACGTTGTTGTAGACCAGATTGTTTTCGATCGTGGTCGTGTTGCCGCCGCCGCCGATGCCGATGTTGTTGCCATAGGCGATGTTGCCGTTCACCACGTAGCTGTAGCCGGGGCCCAGCAAGATGCCGTCCGCGCTGTTGCCATAGAGCAGATTGTCCAGCACCGTCCCGCCGTTGGCCGCATACAGCCCCGTGCTGCTGCCATAGACGGTGTTGGAGGACACGGTCCCGCCGTTATAAAATTCTATTGCCTGATAACTGGCGTTGACCTGGCCATACACGGTGTTGCCGGTAACCGAGGCACCGCTGCCGAAGATCCCCGCGTAGCCGTTCGCATAGACCGTGTTGCCGGTGACGATCGGCTTCAACGAGGCGGAATAGGCGGTTGCGTAGATGCCGTCACGCGTGTTGCCGTATACCTGCACGCCCTCGACCGTGACGGCGCTGTAGTTCACGTCGATTCCGGCTAGGCTGTTGTCATAGACCGCGCCGCCGCTGATCGTTGCCGCACCCCCGTAGCTGGCGATGTCGATGCCGTCGCCGGTATTGTTGTACACCTGATCGTTCAACAGCACCCCGTACTCCAGGGTGATGCCCGGACCGATGTTGTTGTGAATCGCACTGTTGCTGACCGTCAAACTGGAGAGCGTTCCGGCATTGACGGCGAAAATGCCCGCAGCGGCGTTGCCGTAGACCTGATCGTTCAGCAGCGTCGCGCTGGAGGCGGCGCCGGTGAAGTCGAGACCGTAATAGGCGCCGGTCAGCCCAAGATTTTCGATAATGACGTTGCTCGCGCCGGTCTCGTCGATCACACCAATGCCAGCGGAACTGTTGTTGCGGTTGATCACCACGGTGCCGCCGTTGGTCGGGCCGATAATCAGCGCCGGATTGGCGGGACTGCCGCCATCGCCCGCCGGCAGAACGGCATCGCTGGTGGCGACGTAGTTGCCGGTATCGACATATATCGTGTCTCCCGCAACGATCGGATAAGCGCGCAACAGCGCCGCGAGGCTTGCCATCGGCTGATCGGGAGACTTGCCGGAATTGGCATTGTTACCGACCGCTGTGGTGTATTGATTACCGGCCAGCGAGGAGTCGTCGATGTAGAAGCTGGTGCCGTCATTGGTCAGCAGGAACGGCTGCGATGTCGCGGTGAGCGTTCCCGAGGTCACGCGGATCAGTGCGGTGGCGGCGGTCGTGGTGCGATCCACCGTCCAGATATACTGGCCCTGACCATAGCGATTGACCACCACGCCGGTGGCGAGCAGCGACCAGGTGAGCCCGTTGTCCGTGGATACCTGAATATTCGACGTCGGCGCCACCGCTCCGCCGGCCACAGTGCTATCCAGTTCGATGCCGTTGACGAATGCGCCGTAGTAGCCCGACGCATTGACCAGATTGAGGTTGATCCCGTTGCCGCCGGTGGCGGTGACCGTGAGGTCGAGTTCCACTCCCTTGTTCGCCCCGCCCGCGACCTTGAAGACGTCATAGTTGCTTACCAGCGTCGTGCCATTGACGACGACGTTGAACACGCGTTGTCCGACGGCGGTCGCGTTCGGGTCGGCAAAGTAAAGCCGCAGCGTGTAGGTGCCGTTGGCGGCCGGGAGGGCGAAGTTCAACGCGGTGCCCGCCGTCGCGTTGCTGGCGACGGCGCCGCTGGTGAACAGCGCGGTCGGAACCCCGCTCAAGCCCGTGATGGCCGAGGTATCGGTGAAATTCGTGCCGTTCGTCTGATAGGCACCGGCCTGCCATTCGCCTTGCGCTGTCGTGGCGACGGCTGCCCCGCCGGCGTGCAGCAGCAGCACCGGCTGGCTCGACCCGAGATTGTCGCTGGTGAAGGTGATCGGGACCTGCTGGCCGACCTGGTATTTGTTGAACTGCGCCGGGCCGGTCACTTGCAGCGTCTGCGCCGCCGCACTGGTCTGCGCCTGTGGCGTGTTGCCGTCGTAGCCCTGGTTGACGCGCCCGCCGTTCGGCGCCGGCTCCAGCGCATAGGGGGATGCCGGGTTACCCGCGTCGATCGCCGGCGAACCGGCCAGCAGGTGGAAATTGTCATCGGCGCCACGGTTGCCGCCGAGCGCCTGGAGCAGCACCGCATCGGCGATCAAAGCGCCGCTCGCATCGCCCCTAAGCGTGACGGTAAGCACGCCGGTGGTGGCCGTGATCTGGCCGATCACGGTGAATCCGGCGCCGCCGTTGGTCAGCCCGCTCGATGGGTAGAACTGGCCGGAGGTAACCTCGGCCAAGGTGACGCCGTTGGCGTCGCGAACAGTGAAGTACGCGGTGCCGGAGGCGTAGTACGATGGCCAGTTGGCGGCCACCTGGTAGATGTTGCCGGCTGTCAGCCCACTGAACGTCCATGTCACCGTTGCGCCCGATCCGGCCGCAGCCTGCAATGCGGAGCTGCCGAAGCCCCCGCCGCCGCCAGAATAGGCCGTCCACGGTCCGCTTAACGAGACGCCGCTGGGCGACGCGGTCGTCACCACAAGCTGCGTGCCGGGCTGCGAGAAGTAGCCCAGCACACCGTCCGCGCCCGCCGGAGCGACGAATTCCGGGTTGCCGGTCTGGCTGTGCTGATCGACGCCAGTCGCGTAGTACCAGGCGGCCAGGCTGGTATAGTTGACACTTTCCCAGTTCGTGATCACCCCGGTACCGGTCACATCGAAGAAGTTGTAGTCACTGACGAGGCCGCCTTCGGCGGACGGCGCAACCGTGATCGCCGGCCCCGCCGCCACCGCAAGGATGTTGTTCTCGATCGTCGTCGCCGTGGCGCTGCCGGACAGCGAGATGGCGGTTCCCGTCAGCGCGTCGATCGTGTTGTTGATGATGTTCTGGTTGAGACCGTTGACCAGCGCGATTCCGGCAGTGGTGTTCTCGTAGATCAGGTTGCCGGTGATGGGGACCGTTGGTCCGTTGTAGTATTCGCTCCCGGAAATGCCGATCGCGTCGCCGTATAGCGTGTTGCCGGCGATCAATGCCGGGCCGCTATAAGTGTAGTACAGGCCGCTGCCGCTGTTGTCGTAGCTGAGGTTGTCCTCCGCGACCGAGTTGCCACCGACCCAGATGCCGTTGACGTCGCCGTAGGTCGTGTTGCCGATGGCGGTCGAGTAGGATCCCATGTTGATCGCGTCGCTCGAACTGGCGAGCTGGTCGTAGACCAGGTTGTCGGACAGCAGCACGCCGCTAGACGCGTAGATGCCGCCCGTGAGGTTGCTGAACACCGTGTTGCCGGTAACAGTGCTGCCGCTGCTGGCGTAGATGCCATAGGCGCCATTGCGGCCGTTGCCGTAGGCGGTCACGCCCTCGATCAGACTGGTGCTGTTGCTATCGATGCCATCGCCGGCGTTGTCGTGATAGCTGCCACCCTGCACCGTCTGGTTGCCGCTGCCATTCAGGAAAAGCCCCATGCCAAAGATGCTGTAAACCTGATCGTTGACGAAAAGCGCGCCAGAGTTGTTGTAGCCGAAATAGATGCCGTAGCCGTAGACGAGCGAACCGTCGTTGCGGATGGTGCTGTTGTTCACCACCAGGTTCGTGACCAGAGCGCCATACGGAACGTTGACGCCGATATTGAGATTGTTGGCGATCACGTCGTTCTGCAGCGTCACGTTGCTCGCGGCGTTCGTGATATCCACACCGTCATAGGCGCCGTCGATCGACAAATTCTGAATGACGATGTTGCCGATGCCGAGCAGGTCGAACACGTCGGTGTTGGTCGAGGTGTTGCCGCGGTTGAAGATCGCCTGGCTGCCAATCGTCGGGCCGGTGATGAGCACGGGTGCGGCGGCGCTGCCGGAATCGGACGCCGGCAGGACGATGTTCGTCGGCAGCGTATAGTTTCCGGCATCAACATAGATGATATCGCCGGGCCCGATCGGGTAGGCGCGCAACAGGGCCGCGAGGTTGGCCATCGGCTGATCCGGCGACTTGCCGGAGTTGGCGTCGTTGCCCGGCGCGGTGGTGTACTGGTCGCCCACCAGCGAGGCGTCATTGATGTAGAAATTTGTGCCGCCGTTGGCCAACAGGAACGGTTGCGATGTGCCGCTGACGCTGCCCGACAGCACCCGCACCAGCGCCGTGTTTCCATTGCTGGTCTGGTTCACCGTCCAGACATACTGCCCCTGGCCGAACGCGTTGATCGGCACGCTGGAGGCGATTGTCGACCATGTCGCGCCACCATCGATGGACACCTGAACGGTCGCGGTTGGCGAGGCCGTCCCGGCAGCATTCGGCTGATCGAGTTCGATCCCGTTCACCAGCGCGCCATAGTAGCCGGCGGCGTTGACGAAATCGAGTTCCAGGCCCTGGCCGCCGCTGACCGTTACCGTCAGGGTCAGCGAAACCGCATGATTGCCATTGCCGAACTGCGCCTTGGCCGCGGCGAAGATATCATAGTTCGCCTGCAACGTTACGCCGTTGGCGGCGATGTTGAACACGCGATATCCCGCCGCTACCGAATTCGGCTCCGCGAAGTAAAGCCGCAGCGTGTAGGTACCGTTCGGCACCGGTAACGCGAAACTGAGCTTCTGGCCCGCGGTGGCACTCGCCAGGTCGGCGGCGGTCGAGAACAGCGCCATCGGGATGCTGCTCAGGGTGCCGATCTGCGTGCCCGACACCGTGTCGTTCACGCTCTGCCCGGTGGTGCGGAAAGCGTCGCCGGACCAGTTGCCGCCCAGGGCGGAAGTGACCGACGCGCCGCCGGCGTGCAGCAGCAGAAGCGGCTGTGCAGTGGTCAGGCCGTCGGTCTGGAAGTTGATCGGCACCTGCGCGCCAACCGCGTATTTCGCCAGATCGCCCGGCGACAGAACCTGGATGGACGTCGCCGCCGGGCTCGCCTGCGCCTGCGCGGTGTTGCCGTCATAGCCTTGGTTGACCCGGCCACCGTTCGGCGTCGGCTCCAGCAGCCAGGCCGTCGTTGGATCGCCCGCATCGATCGCCGGCGATCCGGCTTGCACATGGAAGTTGTTGCCAGCGCCGCCGTTGATCCCGACCGGCATCAGCACCGCGGTGTCCGCGATCAGCGCGCTGCCAGGACCCCCGGTCATCGTCAGGATAGCGGCGGTACCGGTTGCAATGAACTGTCCGACTTCGTTCTGATTGTAGGTCGGCCCGTAGGCGTAGGTAGAGTGATTCGTCACGCTCGATGTCTGGGTGCCACCCGAGTTGGTTACCGTAACGACAACGGTCTCGACGACGGTTCCCGTGTTGATGAAGCTAGAGAGGTTGCTGTTTGCCTGGTTCAGGTCGCTTGCCGTCAGAATATTGCCGTTGCCATCGGTGACGACATAGTCTGCGGTACCGAGACCGCCGATAGCCTCGGAAATGGTGTTGATCTGGTAGGTCTGGCCGGGGGTCAGGCCGGTAAAGGTCCAGGTTGCCGTCGCGCCCGATCCGGCTGCGGTCGTGTCGTACAGCAAAATCGGAGAGGCCAGGGGGGCGGTGCCATTCGTGGGGAATGAATAGCTTACCGTCGTGGTCGTGGTTGAGCCCCCATATGTGGTCGATCCCGGCACGGGGTTGGAGAAGAAGCTCGCGGTGTCGTTGACCGCCGTCCACGCCCCGGACAGTTGCAGCGTGCCCGCCGCAACAGCGCCGATCGAATTCAACTGCTGCATCGGCACGCTGAACGGCGTACCGTAATTCGCGATATTGGAGGCGTAGGCGGGAGAGTAGAACAGCGGCTGGCCGGACGGCGCCCCGAAGCCCAATACGCCATCCGCACCCGCCGGGGCAACGAAGTTCGGGTTGCCGACCTGGCTGTGCTGATCGAAGCCAAGTTCGTAGTACCAAGTGGCCAGATCGGTATAGCTGACACCTTCCCAGACGCCGATGGTGCCGACCGTGCCGCCGGAAACGGTGCTGGCGCTGCCGACGTCGAACAGGTTGTAGTCGCTGGCGAAGCCGACTTCCGAGCCAGGCGACACCGCGATCGCCGGCCCGGCCACCGCGACGATGATGTTGTTCTCGATCGTCGTCGCCGAGGCGCCGCCGTATCCGCCGGTGGACAGGGCGATACCAGTTCCCGTCAGTTCGTCGATCGTGTTGTTGACGATGCTCTGATTGCTGCCGCCGACCAGCGATATGCCCGCGGTCGTGTTCTGGTAGATCAGGTTGCCGGTGATAGGGACCGTCGCACCGGGGTAATATTCTCCCCCCGCAATGCCGATCCCGTTGCCGTACAGCGTGTTGCCAACGATCGCCGCCGGGCCGCTCAGCGAGTAGTTGATGGCACTGCCGCTGACGTCATAGACCAGGTTGTCCATCGCCTCGGAGCCGCCATCCAGGAAGATGCCGCTGGTGCTGCCGAATACCGTGTTGCCGGTGCCGGTCGAGGGGCTGTCGAGCTCGATTGCACTGCGGGCCGTGCTGATCTGGCTGTAGACGAGGTTGCCGGTCACCACAGCAGTGTGCGCCTCGATACCGGCGTCGCGGTTGCCGAATATGGTGTCGCCGGTGATCACGCCGGGAGGCGTCGCTGCGTAGCCGCCGTTGTTGCTGCTGTAGATGCCGTCGCTATTATTGGCGTAGACCAGCACGTTCTCTATCAGGCTGGCGGTCTGGTCGTAGATGCCGTAGCCGTAGCCACCATACTGGCCTATCTGGCCGTAGTAGGCGCCGCCCTGGATCGTGGACGTGCCCGCCCCGTTATAGCCATCCGCCAGATAAAGACCGGCCTGGTTGTTGCCGAACACCTGATCGTTGATGAACTGCACGGCGCCGTTGCCCTGCTGCACCCGCACGCCGTCCTGGTTGCCGCCATAGTAGGGGCCGTAGGACACATCCAGGCCGTTGCCGCTGATGGTGTCGGCCTCGATGATTAGACCAGTCACCGCCGAGGCGGTGCCGCCAGTGTTCTGATCGACCTCGATGCCGGCATCGCTGTTGCCGATTATCGTGTCGTTCAGCAGTTGCACACCGGCGGACGCGCCGCCGATCTCGACCCCGAAATTGGCGCCGGTAATCGTTAGGTTCTCGATCGTGATATAGCTGCCGCCCTGGATGTTGAATACGTCCTGGCCGACATTCAGGTTGCCGCGGTTGAGCACGGCACCTGGCCCGCTGGTCGGGCCGGTGATGGTGAAACCATTGTTCGCGTTGGTGCCGGAATTGACGGAGGTCAGGCTGATGTTCGTCGTGACCGCGTAGGTTCCCGCAGCGAGGAAGACGGTGTCGCCGGCACCAAGCACATAGGCGGTCAGCAGCGCCTGGATCGATGTCTTCGGCGTTGTGACCGTCAGCCCATTATTGGCATCGTTGCCAGTGGTGCTGACATAGTAGCTGGTGATCTTGCCGGATACGGTGAACACCTGCGACACGCCCGAGACACTGGGCGCACTGTCGGACGTGACCTGGATGACATAGGTGCTGCCCAGGGTCAGCCCGGACGGCACCGCCCAGACGTAGCTGCCGCTGTCAGTAACGCCGGTGGCGATCGCGGTGAAATTGGTGCCGTCGGTCGAATAGGACAGGCCCACCGTGCCGGTGAAACCGAACGCGCGCCAAGTGATCGTCGGCGAGGTGCCCACCTGCACGGTCGCGCCGGCGGCGGGCGACAGCACCAGGATGTACTGGCTCGGGCTTTCGGACGCCTGCGCGGTGTTGCCGAAATTGCCGAGATTGATATAGCCGCCGTTCGGTGCCGGCTCGTTGGCATAGCTGTCGGTGGGCGCGCCCCGGTCGATCGCCGGCGATTGCGCCGCGTTCGTACCGCCGACGATCGCCGGAAACACCGGCTTGCCCGACGCGCCGATGATCGGGGCGAGGCTGCCACCCGCGAAATTCTGATATTTGCTTTGCAGGTGGAAGTCGTCGTCGTAGCCGGGTTGCGTCGGACTGACATAGCCAAGCACGCCCTCCGAGCCGGTCGGATTCACGAACAGTGGGTTGCCGATGAAACTGTCGAGGTCGGTGAAGGTCGCTGCCTGCCAGGCGCCAAGCGTCAACTGCAGCACGTTCTGCCATTCGCCGATCGCGCCCGTGGCTCTCACGGGCAGATAGAACATGTTGTAGTCGCTAGCGAAGCCGTTCTCGCTGTTCGCCGCGACGTTGATGCCGATGCCGGAGCCGTCCACCAGGATATTGTTTCGTATCTGGGTACCGCTGTTGGCACTCGAGATGTCTATACCGTCGCCGACCGGCTGGTCGATCGTGTTGTTGACGATCGAAATGCCGCTCTGGCCAATGATCGAGATCGCCGCCGTCGTATTGGCGTAGATCAGGTTGTTGGCGATCTGTACATAGATCCGGCTGTTGGCGATCAGTACGCCGGTGCCGGCGTAGTAGCGCTGGTCGATGATCCCGGTGCCGTTCGAGTAGATCACATTGTCGGTGATCGCGACTATGCCGTTTCCGGTATAGGAGCCGTTGATGTCCTCGATGCCGATCAGCGCGTTGTCGTAGACGCGGTTTGCATTGATCGTGGTCGCCTCGTCGGCGATGATGCCGATCCGGCTGGCATAGACGACGTTCTCAATCGCCGACGCGCCGTACTGCACGTCGATACCGAAGCTGTTGGCGCCAGACTCGTCGTACACCACGTTGCCGGCAACCGACACGGAGCCCGTCGCGAAGATGCCGTAGCCCGTGTTGTCGTGCACGATGTTGCCGAAGCCGTCCGTCAGCACCGGATCGCCGATGACGGCGGTGCTGCTGTTGTTGGTGATATACAGTCCGTCGTAATTGCCGAAGATCGTGCTGTCGGTGACGGCGACCGCGCCAGGATTGGACAGATACATGCCCCAGCCGGCATTGCCGCTGAACGTACCGCTGATCGCCCCGACCGGGCCAACGTCGTAGAGGCCGCTGGCATAGGATGGGTAGTTGGATGCCTGGTAGGCAGACACAGCGGTGCCGCTGTTGGTCACGTTCGCGCCGCCGATGATGCCCGTCGTGGCGTTGAGATAGATGCCGGCCAGCCCCGAGTTCGTCACCGTCAGATTGTTCAGCGCCGTGACCGAGGATCCCGTATCGATCCGCACGCCCTCATTCGCCATGCCGCTGATCGTGTCATTGCTGGCCGAGAAATTCGCGCTGGCCTGCACATACAGCCCGCGTCCGGCGTTGAGCAGCGTCAGGTTGTTGATGGTAACGAAATTGGCGTCTTCGAGCTGGATTAGGTTGACCGGATTGCCCGGAATCGCCGGCGTCAGGTTTGCGGCATAGCCGTTGGTCGGACCCTGCACGGTGAAGCCCTGGTCTATCCCCAACCCGTAGTTCAGACCGCCGGAAATCTCGAACGGGGCGATCATGTTGTAGGTGCCGGGATCGACATAGATCATCGACCCGGCGGTCAGCGAGTAGTTGCGCAGCACATTGTCGATGTTCGGCAGCGGCGCGCTCGCCAGCATGCCATCGTTGCTGTTCGATCCCGGCGCCGTGGTGTACTGGCCGTTCGCCGTCGATGCGTCGTTGACGTAGTAGGTGCTGCCGTTTTCCGGCACCGTGAACGCCTCGGTCGAGCGGTCGAACACGGCGGGGTTGCTGACCAGCGAAACCTGGATGCGCAAGCCATACGTGCCATACGGCACCGTCGCCGGCGTGGGGATCCAGATATAGGAACCCGTATTGGGCACCGCCGCCGCGATGATTTCCAGCAGCTTCGGTTCGGCGGGCAATCCGGACCCAACCGGGGTGTCCTGATAAAGCGCGATCTGCACCGACTGGGTCGAGGCCCCGGCATTGCCGAAATTGTCCCAGGTGATCGTGTGCGGTGCGTTGTCGACCCAGTTCACATAGAGCACCGGCGAGGTCAGCGCGATCTGCCCCGCGCCGCTGGTCGGATCGGCGACCGTCGCCCCGCCATAGGCGCCGTCGGGCGAGGCCACGCCCACCGGCGCCGTGGAGACGAACGCATCGTCGAGGAACGACTCGTCGTAGGTTTCACCCGGCTGGCGGGTGGCGGTGAAGGTGTATTGGACATAGCGAGTGCCGGCCACCAGCGTTGTCGTGCCGCCCACCAGCGCCCAGCGATCGGTGGTGTTGGGCGCCAGCGCCGTGCTGGTGCCGAGCGGGGTGGTGCCGTCCGCCGCCAGCATCGTGACGGTAATCTGCCCCTGGTCCGGCGGGAAGGCGTTGGCGGAGATCACGCGGCCGCCGAACACCAGATTGAGTCCGCCACCGTCGATCGTGCTTGTGGTCAGCCCGCTGGCCAGCAGGTTCACCGTCTGCGTCACGGTCCCTTGCTGCACCGCGCCGGCGGCGAAGTAGCTCGATCCGTCGAAGGCCGACGGGTAGCCCGTCTGCTGCCCGGCCGCTGCCGCGCTGCTGCCCGGGCTCGCGGTCCAGCCGACCAGCCCGCTCTCGAAGCCGGGGTTGGTCAGGTAGTTGGCGCCAATCCCCGGTACCGCCTGCTGCGGCCCGCTGCCGGCGGTGAGCGTGGCGAACGCATCGTCCAGATAGGCGTTGTCGCTGGTCCCCGACTGACGGTTGGCGTTGAACTGGAACACGATCGAACGCGTGCCGGTCGGCAGCGCGATCGTTCCGCCGGTCAGCGCCCAGTGGTCCGTCGTGTTGACCGAACTCACCGTCATCGAGCCGAGCACCTTGTCACCCGTCGCATTGATGAGGGAGATGCTGATCGTACCGGTGTCCGGCGGGGTCGCGGGATAGGAACGGGTGTAGCCACCGAACGACACGGTCAGCGTACCGCTGTCGAGCTGCGCCACGCTGTAGCCCGCTTGCAGTAGGTTGACCTGCTGCTGTGCATAACCGGCGAGGGTATTGGGGCCGGCGAAGAAGTAGCTACCGCCGTCATAGGCGCTCGGGCCGCTCGGTGCCACGCCTGCCAGGGCGGCGGGATCGGTTGTCCAGCCGGTCAGCCCCTGCTCGAAGCCTGGATTGGTCAGCAGGTTGCCGTTCTGCAGTTGCGTGTCGTACTCGACGATCGGGCTGCCCTGCTCCAACGCCGCATTCGACGCCACCTGGCCGCCGACCAGCGGCAGCAGCTGGAAGTTGTTGGCGTTCAGATCGACGAAGTGCGGCTTGCCATCGTTGGGATTGACGGCCGTTTTGCCGACCGAATGCAGGTCGTACAGCGCGACGTCGTCCTGCCAATTCAGGATATCGGTGAAATCGCGCGTCCAATAGACCAGCTTGCCGGTCACACCGGCAAACAGCGTGTTGTAGTCGCTGAAGAACCCGGCCTGGCTGTTGTTGGCGACATAGATGTCGTAGCCGGTCTCCGCCCACAGGATCGAATTCTGGATCTCGACGTGGGATGCGCCGTTCTCGATGCGGATGTTGTCGCCGGTCGTGGCGTAGAACGTATTGTCCGATGTTTGCACATTGGAAACGCCCGAGATCTCCAGACCCACCGTCGTGTTGCGATAGATCAGATTGTGCAGAACATTCAGGTTCGTGGTCGCCTGGATGCCAACGCCGTTGCCGTCGATGCGGCTGAACTGGATCGTTCCGGTGAAACCATAGACGCCGAAATTGTTCCCGTTGATGTCGTTGCCCAGCGACAGATCGCTGCCACCGATCACGCCACTGCCGCTGACGCCGATGTAATTACCGCTGATCTGCTGGTCCTGCATCTGGCCAGAGAGCTTAACACCGGTCGTATTGCCACTGATGACGTTCACGCCGGACCCGGGCGCGAAGCCGAAGCCGCCATAGGCGTTGTTGACGGTGGCGACCACGCCGGTCGTGTTGTTGGTGATCCTGTTGCCGGCCAGCGCCGCGGCGGCGAGGTAGTTGACGCCGATCGCCGAAAGCTTGACGACATTGTCGATGATCGCGCCCACGAAGGCATTGGCGACGTCGATGCCGATGGCGCTGCCCGAGACGGTATTATAGTCGATCGTGCCGCTGTTGCTGGCGCCGATCTCGATATCGGTGCCTGGGCTGGTGATCGTGTTGCCGCGCAGCTCGAAGTTGCTCGCGCCCTGCAACGATACGCCCTGCGCGGTCAGCCTGCTGTCGATCACCAGTTGTGCGGTGCCGCTGAGCGTCAGCTTGCCGCCGGTCTGTGCGCTCTGTCGCAGTGCGAAGCCGCTACCGCTGGCGTTGATGTTGCCGGCGATGGTGACGTCTTGCAGGGTCACGTTGCTGCCGGTCACCGTCACCGCACCTTGCAGCACCGCGCCCAGGCCCGGCTGGCCGACGATGGTGACGCCCGCGTTGGCCGCGCCGATGATGACGGTGCCCGGATAGGCCCCGGCGGTCAGATAGATCACGTCGCCGGCGCCGGCATTAGCGCCGTTCAGCACGGTTTGCAGGGACGTGCCGGAGTTGACGACCATGACGTTCGCCGGCGTCGACGGGGTGCCGATCACCCGCAGTGTCGCCAGCCCGTCGCCCAGATCGGCCCAGGTGGCGAATGGATTGCCGTTGGGGTCGAGCGTCAGTGACAGGCCGGTGAGTTCCCCGCTGCTTTGCGCCACGCCCTTGCCGCTCGCCTGACCCGGCCGCGCCTGCGCGAAAGCCGTGCCGTTCCAGGTGCGGACATAGAGATGCGTATCGGTGCTGGCACCATCGATAAACTCGTTCGACCAGGCCAGCACGAGTTGGCTGCCGGTCGAGGCCAATTGCGGCGCGAGTTCGATGCCGGGATTGGCCGAGATGCCGAAGCCGGTCTCGGCGCCGGTCCCCGCCGGTTGCCACGCGCCGCCGGTGTATTCGGCCGCATAGATCACCGGCGCCTGCTGGAAGATCGTTTCCGCCTGGGCCGGATTGGTGATGTATTGCTGCCACGCCGCGAACAGGGCTCCGTTGGCGTAGGCCAGCGTCGGCGCCGACGCGGCATACAGAGCCTGGCTCGGCCCATTGCCGGAAGCGGAGCCGCCCAGCGCCGACCACACGCCGGCGCTGAACTGTTTCACGTAGACCTGGCTTGGCGCCGACGCGAAGTCCTGCGTCCAGGCAACCGCGAGATGGGTGCCGTCCGTCGCCGCCGCGAACTCCGTCACCGCCAGCGAGGAACCGCTGATGCCGCCGCCGGACGCCGCGCCGGTGCCGAGCGCGACCCAGGCCGAACCGCTCCACTGCTCGGCGTAGATGTTCGACACGCCGCCGGTGGTATCGAGCCACACCACGGTCGGCTCGCCGTTCACCATCAGGATCTGCGCGTTGGACGCTTTTCCCGTCAGGCTGATGCCACCGGCCGACAACGAGCCGCCGAGAGCGACCCAGCCGCCGGTGTTGCCGTTCGCGGTGGGATCGTATTCGGCGACCTCGATGTTGGTGCCGCCCGGGGTCTGCGCGGTCCAGGCGACGATCGGGCGCCCGCTGGCGAGCAAGGCGATCGCCGGCTCCGACGCGGCCTGCAAGAACCCGCTGATCCCGAAGCCCTGCGCGCTGCCGGCAAGCTGGTTCCACGACGAGCCGCTCTCGGTGGCGACATAGACAGCGGGGATGCCGCTCCGCGTATCGATCCACGCGACATAGCGCGTCGTCGCGTCGGCGACGATGGCGGGTCCGCCGTTGTTGGTGGTGGGCGTCGCCAAACCGGACCCGGCGCCGCCCGCGAGCGTCGCCCACACGCCGCTGGTCGGCACGCCGGTTGGCAAAGTGGCCGCGGTGTTGAGCTGCAGGTTCTGCTCCGGCACCGGGGTCGGCGCGTAGGTCGCAACGGCCGCGACGCCGGGATTGAACACGTGGGTGCCCGGACCGGTGCCTGGGTTGATCGTATTGGCCCCGGCGCCGGCGTAAATCAGGTCGTTGCCGGCGTTGCCGGTGATCTGGTCGTTGCCGGCGACCAACGGCGTCTGGCTGCCGACATCGCCGTAGATCGTGTCTTGCCCGGTGCCTGGTGTCGGCTGGGACGGATCGCCGGCGTTAATGGTGTCGCCGCCCTCGCCGCCCACCAGCAGATCGTTGCCGCTGCCGCCGGAGATCAGGTTGCCGGTCAGCTCGCCCTCGATCGTATCGTTGCCGGTGCCGCCGAGGATCGTGTTGTTGCCGCCCTCGCCGAAAATCTCGACGTTGCCGGCGCCGCCGCTGATGGAATCCTGACCGCCGGTGGAGCCCCAAATCGTATCGTTGCCGCCGCCGCCGATGATCGTCTTGCCGGTGCCGGCACCGCCATAGATCACGTCGTTGCCGCCGCCGCCGATGATGCTGTCGCGGCCGGCGCCGCCATACAGCAGATCGTTGCCCGCATTGCCGGTGATCGTCGCGGTGCCAGCGCCGCCATAGATCGTGTCGGCCGTGGTCCCGGTGCCCCCGATATCGGCGAACAACTGATCGTTGCCTGGACCGCCATAGATCACGTCGGTGCCGCCGCTGATCTCCTCCCA
>PKWQ01000343.1 GCA_003133265.1 Acetobacteraceae bacterium | reverse complement strand
CCACCATACCCTCAGCACTTCGTGCAAGATTAACTTCTCGAGTGGGGTGGGCCCGTTGGGGCGGACAGGGATCAGGCCTGGTCGACCACATCACGCCATTGTGTACGGGCAGCGGTTGCGGCGTCCTGGGCGAACGTGGTGCCGACCCAGACTGAGATGATGCGGCACCGTGTCTTGCCTGCATAGGCCAGAGTGTTGCGTCTGAAGTGCGTCCGGCAACGCTGCCGGGTCGCACTCAGCACCGCGGATGGCCGCCTTCAATCCTTCATGCGCATCCGCGGTCACCAGCTTCACGCAGCGCAGCCCGCGCGGGGCCAGGTTGTGCAAGAACTCCACCCAGAGCGGTTCGGCCTCGCTGTGTCCTGCCGTTATTTCAAGTACTTCGCGGCGTCCGCCGGTGTTGACGACGACGACGCTCACCGCCGCTGAGGCGATGCGATGGTCGCGCCGTGTTTTGACGTTGGTCGCATTGGGCCAAATATCTGGCCACTCGCCTTCGAGCGGACGGGTTAGGAACGTCTGCACTTGCTCGTCGATCTCGCCGCACAGGCGGGAGGCTTGGCTTTTGCTGATCCACGCCATGCCGAGCGCTTTGAGCGGATCATCCACGGAACGGGTGGAGATGCCCTGGATGCAGGTCTCCTGGATGACGGCGGTCAGCGGCCAAACAACGGTTGCGGTGCCATTCGCGGCGTCGGGGAGGACAATTTTATTGGCCGCCGGACGGGAAACGGGATAATATCGCTATCGACCATCCAACGAAGGGACCGCAGTGGAGGTGAAAACGCCAACCTGCCCGACGTCGAGATTGCCCTGGGAGCCGGCACCGGATCTCCCCGCGCGGATCGAGTCGCTCGCGCGCGCCTACCGCGCCGAGGTGCGCGACACGCTCGCGCCGCTGGTGGAAGCCTGGCAT
The DNA here is from genome assembly GCA_003133265.1 of Acetobacteraceae bacterium. Taxonomy (GTDB): domain Bacteria; phylum Pseudomonadota; class Alphaproteobacteria; order Acetobacterales; family Acetobacteraceae; genus PALSA-911. Next base: position 5,356 of record PKWQ01000343.1, on the reverse strand, counting down.
CCCGCGCTGGCCGCATCCGGGACCGAATACGCCAAGATGCTCGAACAGAGCGCCAAGTTTACCCTGGTCGGACATGCCTGCACCGCGCTCGCCGGCTACGACTTCGACGCACGGCGCCGACGCATCGCGATCCTGTACGGCTGCGGTTGCTTCCTCGCCGACAGTTTCCTCGACGATTTCGGACCTGAAGCCGCGCGCTCCTATATGCAGCGCTTCACTCTGCTGCTGTCTGCCGGCTGGTTCGATATCCGCACCGAGCGCGAACGGCTGTTCTATGTCGTGCTGGCGCGCCTTTTCGCCGAACGCGACATGCTCGACCCGTTGCTTCGCCAGGCGATCCTGCGGCTGCACACCGCGCAATCGCGGGATGTGATCCTGCGGCTCGACCCCGAACAACTCTCAGNNGGCGTTTCTGGTGCCGTCACTGCCCTTGGCGATGTTGGCACTGTTGTTGGCCGCCGGCGCGCTGTTCATGTTCATCGACGACCACGGCGACTACCATGCCGACCGGCGCGAGGGCCGCCTGACCTACATGAACCAGATGCATCGGCCGGAACGCGTGCTCCATCGCATCGTGCATGCGCATTTCACCCGCCTCGTCGGCGGCCTGCCGCCCAACGAGGGTCGGGATATTCTCCTCGGTTTCCTGCTGCGCTACTACCTCACCCGGATCGACAAGCACCGCGAGCAGCGACGCCGCGGCGGGACGGCGTGGGATGTCTTCGAATGACCCGCCCCGCCCGGTGTTGGACCAGGTGGCACTCGCCGTGCAGACGCTGCGCGGTGCGGGCCGGCTCGGTTCCGACGTGCTGGTACGGATCGACAACAGTGCCGAGGCGGCCGCCGCGCCCTATCAGTTCGATGCCGCGACCGGCCGGCTGCATCGCCGAGGCTGCCGCGCGATCCCCGAGGGTGCGCCGCTCTATGGGCGGTGGCATCTTGGCCGCGACGATCTGACCATCACATGCAAACGGTGCAAGCCCTTGCCGGACGAGACGAAACCCAGCGAACCAACCGACCGCGCCGAGTTGCTGCTGGGCCTGCTCTCGCTCGTCAGCCAGTTCTCCGGCGTGCTGAAGGAGCGCGGCAAGGACTACCAGAAGACCGACGAGGGGCAGGCGCTCACTACGCAGTTGGGCACGATCTACCGCAACCTCGGCCGGCAGGAGAAGGACATGCTCGACGTGATGCTCGGCACGCTCGACACGGTGGTCGAGCGGCTGCGCGCGCTGGAGCGCTCGCTCCAGAAGAACGGCGTCGACGGAAAGGAATGACCGTGCCACGCATCAACCTGTCGATCCGCCTAGGGCCTATGGTGCATTTCGAGGTCCAGGGCGAGAACTGCACCCAGGTCGCCGAGGCGCTGCAAGGCTTCGAGAAGCTGAACCTGATAGTGGAGGCGATGTTCAGCGACCTCGCCGGCCGGGTCTATCCGGACGGCGAGGTGCCGCCGGTCGCGCCGGAGGAGACGCCATGAACCTGAAGGGTGTTATCGGCATCGCCGCGCATCCCGATATGCGCCTGCGTTTGCGGCTGGAGCAATTGGACTTCGCGCTGGAGGGCGAGGCGACGCTGGCGCTCGCCACCGAGACGATCCGCCTTGAGGTGGGCGAGGTTCCGTTGCGGCTGGCCATCCCGTTCCATCGGCATCGCCGCGTGGTCGCCGGATCGCTCGGCCCGTTCCATCTGACCGTGCGCCCGATCAAGGCAAGCGTCCGCATCGCCGAGGCCCGTACCGTCGGCACGCTCGGCGGCGCCGAGGGCATCGAGGCGGAGTTGCACTGCCAGGGCAACTGCAAGGCGGAAATCGAGTTCGCCGGCGAGGTGCCCGGCAAGATGCTGAAAGCGGCGTTCGAGGGCGCGTTTGAGGAATGATACAGGCCCCCACCTTTCGCGTGGTCCACCACATGCTGTGTCGCCACCAGGTCGAGGTGGCGGTGCAGCCGCCGCGTACCGAGCTGTATTTTCGCGACGAGCGCTGGATCGATCCGATCGACACCCAGATTCGCTTCGAGGCGGTGGTCTATAACAGCGATCGCGGCGCGACGTGGCAGGTGCTGGCGCCGGATGGCGGGACGGGCCACGGCACGATCGATGCCATCACCGGGCTGTACCAGGCGCCGGACAAGGGCACGCTGGACAGCGGCACGACCGATGTAGTGGTGGCGACCACGCGCGCCGACCCGCTGCGCAAGGCGTTCGCCTGGGTCACGCTGGTGGGACTCGGTCCGCTGCCCGCGCCCCCGCCCCGCATCGAGATCTGGCCGAAGCTGGTGACGCTGTATTACTGGAACAACGACGACAACGCCTATATCGACGACAGCAACAAGCTACGGATGTTCCGCGCCTTCCCGCGCCACGCGGCGAACCCGACGGTGCAGTGGTCGGCGAGCACCGGCACCGTCGTGACGGGCAGCCCGGACACCGGCTGGTGCACCTATACCGCGCCGGCCAGCGGCGGCATCGCCGAGGCGACCGTCACCGCCGCCCTGGCTTCCGACCCCACCGTCACCGACGACGCCAAGGTGGTGTTGCTGAACTACATCTGGCCCGGCCTCTGAGTTGCCCCGGGCCCTGGATCCAAGGAGTGCGCTGCCATGACGGATGTGAAAATAACGGAAGTCGACAACATCTCCGCCGTGACGATCGCGGCGATCCAGAGCATCGCGCCGGTCGAGATCAGCAGCATCGACAAGATCGAGAAGATCGCGCCGGTCGCGGTGCATATCAAGGAAGTCAACCAGATCGCCCCGCTGCTGGTCGAATCGTTGCGCATCGACCGGGTGCGCGAGATCGATCCGCTGAGCGTTGACCGCCTGAACGTCACCCGCCTGCCGGTGGTCAACCTGTCGGTCAACCAAGTGCCCGAAATCGCGATCAGTGTCAGTCAACTGCCGTCCGTCGCGATCGCCGTGCAGCAATGTTTCGACATGCCTTCGGACTACACGGCGCGCGCCCGGTTCCTCGGCTTCGAGGTGCTGCGTATCCACCTGTCCGGGCAGACGCGCGTCATCCCGCGCGACCGCGCGCGGCGCGAGCAGGTGCACACGCCTGACCGCAGCTTCCCCTTGGTGGCCGCCGCCGGCAATCCCGCCATCCCGAGCAAGCTGGAGGAACGGTGCGCCGAGGCGATCCCGCTGCCGCGCGCGGTCAACTGCGGTCCTCCCCGCTTCGCCTACGCGGCCCGAGGCTGAGATGCGGTACGCACCCGTCCGCACACCGGCGATCGACCCCACGCGGCTGGTGGCCGCTGCGGTGCGGGCGCCCTTCGCGCTATTCTGGGGACCAACCTGCGTGATCCGCCGCGCCGCCGAGAGCTTCTTCTGGGGCGCGCCGCCATCACGCCGGCCGTGTCCCATGCCGATGCACGTCTACAAGATCGCCTGCGAGCCGCGCTGCTACGGTGGCTGCGGGTGCGATTGTGGGTGCCGTCATGGTTGACCGCGCCGGCAATGGCACCACCGACTCGGCGCCACCGTCCAACGGTGCCCCAGGCGGCACCTCGGGCGGCGCGTCCGCGCAGCCGCCGCCGGCCGACGATGGGCTGGATCTCAAGGCCCGGCTGGACCGGTTCGGCGATCTGCTGGGCAAGGGGCTGGATCTGGCGGAGGCGGGACTGTCGCTTGGGCTGACCGTGGTCGGCACCCTGGGTGCCGCGGCGCAGCAGAAGATCTTCGAGAAGATGATGGAGGCGACGCCGTCCGAACCGGCCTCGCCCGCGACCGCGGCACCCCCTCCGCCGGCCTCCGCTCAGGCGGCGTCCGCGGACGCGCCGCCCGCCTTCGGCATCACCAACCGCCTGCGCCTGACGCCGGGCATGCCGCTGAGCATCTCCTTCTCGATCAACAACGACGGTGCGGCGGCGCCCAAGCAGGTCGCGCTGCGCGTCGAGCCGTTCACGGGCGAGCGCACCGGCGCGATGCTGCCGCCGGCCAGCCTGTCGGTGACCCCCGAGGCCGCCGCCATCGCGCCGATGGATTTCGAGAAGTTCGTGCTGAGCGGCACGATCCCGGATACCTCGCTGGCCGACATCTATCACGGCAGCATCGCGGTGACCGCCGAGGACAGCATGCGCATCCCGGTCCTGCTGGTGATCGAGCCATGATCCACGACGTCATCGTGGTGGGCGCGGGACCGGGCGGCAGTGCCGCCGCAAGCTTCCTGGCGCGCCGCGGCGTGGACGTGCTGCTGCTCGACAAGTCCGACTTCCCGCGCGACAAGGTATGCGGCGATGGTCTGACGCCACAGGCGCTTTACTGGTGCGACCGGCTCGGCTGCGTCGACGAGGTGCTGGCGCAGACCCAGGGCGTGATCCACGACTGCGACCTGTTCGTGAACGGCCGCCGCGTGCTGACTGGCGGATTTCCCGACGGCACCGCCTATCCGGATTTCGCGGTGCTGCTGGATCGCCGCCGCTTCGATCACACGCTGATGCGCAACGCGCTGGCGAACGGCGCGCGGTTCCGCGCTGGCGTGACGGTGCGCGGCATCGAGCGCGACGCCGAGGCGGCGACCGTGATCGCACGCACGGCGTCGGGCAGCGAGTCGTTCCGTGGCCGCCTCGTGATCGGCGCCGACGGCGTCACCTCCGCGGTGTCGCGTGCGATCGGCAACACGCTGAAGGCCGGTGTCATGGCGGTGTCGCTGCGCGCCTACTATCGCGGCGTGAAGATCTCCGGCGCGCCGATCCGGGTGTATTTCGACCGCGACTACTTCCCCGGCTATGGCTGGCTGTTCGTCGACGATTCGGGCTTCGCCAATATCGGCGTTGGCTACGCCTTCGACCGCAACTTTCCGCTGGCCGATCTCGGCGCCTGCTTCCGCCGCTTCATCGCCGTCGAGCTCGCCGACGCGCTGCGCGACGCCGAGCGCTGCGGCAAGGTATCCGGCGGCTCCGCGGCGTTCTACCGCCCGCGCCGCATCGTCGATGACCGGGTGATGCTGGTCGGCGACGCGGCGAATCAGGGCGATCCACTGAACGGCGGCGGCATCCACAAGGCGATGGAGAGCGCCTACCTGGCAGCCGAGGCGGCGCTGGGCGCGCTGCAGGCGGGTGACCTGTCGCGCCAGGGGCTGGCGCGCTACGAGGCGCTGTTGCGCCAACATGTCGAATGCGATTGGCATACCGCGGAGATCTTCCTGGCGATCGCCAAGAACCCGAACCTGCGTGATTTGTGCTTGTTCGCGCTGGAGCAGATCGGCCGGCTGACCAGCGAGGACCGGCGGTTCGAGGAATTCTGCGCCGGCGTGTTTAGCGGCGTGCTGTCGCAGAGCGCCGCGCTGACGCCACGCGCGCTGTATCATGCGTTCCCGCGCGACCGTGCCATCTGGGCGGCGTTCCTGGCGGCCAATGGCG
>PKWQ01000325.1 GCA_003133265.1 Acetobacteraceae bacterium | reverse complement strand
CTTCAGCGCCGCGGCGAGCGCGGCCAGCACCGGCGCGGGGTCGGCGCCGCGCAATGGCTCCAGCGCCAGACAATGGTGGAAGAACCGGGCGCGGAATTTTGGAACCGCCTGATTCCACCCCGCCACCTGCACCCGCTTGCCAAGCTCGCCGCGCCGGACCCGCTCCAAGGCCAGATCCCGCAGTTCGGGGTCCGACTCGTAGCCACTGACCCAGGCATCGAATTCGTCGGAGATGACACGCGGCGGTCCGCCGGGGCCGGCGCCGAGCAGCAGCAACGAGGCCGCCGCCGTCAGGCCGAACGGACGCGCGAGATTGAGCACCTCCTCCTCGCCGCCCGGAGACACGAACCCATCGCCCCACAGCTGCTCGGCCAGCCCGATCCGCGCCGCTGGCCAGATGGCCCCGGGGCGTTCATGTGCCGGCGGCGGAATATCGGCGACCCACGCCGATGCCGCTGCCACGCGCCTCACCCTCGCGGGCAGCGCCTTTCTGGCGAACCAGTTCCGCACCCCGTCCAGCAGCATCGAACCGCACCTCCGCCGGCGAGGGTGCGGGACAAGCGTTGACGCTTGGTGAAGTCAGCCGAATTCGGTCAGCACGTAGCGCACCGGTTCCTCGCCGATCGCCCGCGGCTTGTGCCGGTGCGCCGGACCGGCCGGGATGTGCAGCATATCGCCCGGCCCGGCTTCCACCGTGTGGTCGTCGAATCGGTAGCGGATATGACCGGAGAGGATGAAGATCGAATGCCCGGTCTCGCACCAGCCGCCCTCCGGCGTTCCCGGCGGGTCGGGTGCGCGCTCCTGGTAGCGCAACGCGATGCCGAAGCCCGAGTGCGCCTCGCGCACTTTGAGCCTCTCGGAAACCGCCACCAACGGGTGATCGGCGGCACGGAACAGGTAGGGGCTGTTGGTCATCGGCGGAGTGTGCGATTTCGCGGCTCGACTGGGAAGCAGGAGCGAGACATGGCACGAGACATGGCAAAGATGAATTTCAGCCTGATCGGTTTCATGGCCATGGCCTTCGCCGTGGTCGGCATGGTCGGCGTGTTCGCCACCTATGCCGCGCCTTTGCCGCTGGAGCGGGCGCTGGCGCGCGAAGCGGCGCTGGACGCCGCGCTGGAGGCGGCGCACGGCCCGAACGCGGAGGCAGCACTTGCCGCACTCAGGCCCAAGCTCGGCGACGGCGCGGCGGTGCTTGCCGGCGATCCGGCCGGCCTCGCCGCGCGCATCGCCCGCGAACGCCCGGCGATGCGCGCGCATTTCATCGCCGAGGCCGCGGAAGCCGGCTTCAACATCCGGCTGATCGTCGTCGTCATCACCGTCATGGGCGCGGTGTTCGGCTCCGTCCTGCTCTCCGGCGCGACGCGGCGGAGTTGATCGGATGCTCCGGTCGCTGACCATTCTGATCGTCTGCCAGTTCGTGGGCGAGGTGATCGTTCGCGTCACCGGGCTGCCGCTGCCCGGCCCGGTGCTCGGCCTGGTGCTGCTCCTCGCCCTGCTTATGCTGCGCGGCGGCCCGGACGAGGAGATGAAGAGCACGTCTTCCGGCCTGCTGCGCCATCTGCTGCTGCTGTTCGTCCCGGCCGGCGCCGGCGTGGTCACGCAACTCAATGTGCTCGGACGGAATCTGCCGGCCGCGATCGTCGCCATCGGCGTCTCCACCGCGCTCGGGCTCGCGGTCACGGCCTGGGTGATGCAGCGCCTGACGCGCGGGCCCAGCACATGAGATCCGGCACATGAGGCCGGAACTCGCCCATCTCTGGGTCTATCTGCAAACCACGCCGCTGCTTGGCCTCGGGGCGACGCTGCTCGCCTATCAGGCGGCGGTGGCGATCAGCCGAAAGCTTGGCGGGCACACGCTGGCCAATCCGATGCTGATCGCCATCGGGCTGCTGGTGGGTCTGATGCTGCTGACCCACACGCCCTACGACGTGTATTTCCAGGGCGCGCAGTACGTGCAGTTCCTGCTCGGCCCCGCCACCGTGGCGCTGGCGGTGCCGATGCATGCCAATCTCGGCCAGATCCGCCGCTCCGCCCATGCGATCCTGCCGGCCATCCTCGCCGGCTCCGTGGTCGCCGCCGGCAGCGCCATGCTGATCGCCCGGCTGCTCGGCGCCAGCCCGGAGGTGGTGCTGTCGCTGGCGCCCAAATCGGTCACCACGCCGATCGCCATGGGCATCTCCGAGCAGATCGGCGGCCAGCCCTCTCTCACCGCCGTGTTCGTGCTGCTGACCGGCATCGCCGCCATCATCCTGGTCGGCCCCGTCATGCGGTTGACGCGCATCACCGACTGGCGCGCGCACGGGCTGGCCGCCGGCACCGCCGGGCACGCCCTGGCGACCGCGCGCGTGCTGCTGCTGAACGAGACCGCCGGCGCCTTCGGCGGCCTTGCCATCGGCCTCAATGGCCTGATCACCGCGCTCGTGGTCCCGCTGCTGGCGCGCCTGTTCGCCGGCTTCTGAGCCGACGGAAAAACAAAGCCCCCGATCGGCGCCGACTCGGGATGGGCTTCACGTCCCGTTAATTCCTCCAACCGACAGTGCGGCCTTGCCCCCCACAGGCCCCATGCCGAAAAGCGCCGTCCTCAAACGTCCCCCCGTCCGCGACCGGCTGCTGGCCTTCGCCTTTGCCGGTGCCGACCTGCTGATCGAAACCGGCGCGCACGAAACCATCACCTGGGCGGCGGGCGCCTTCGTCAGCCGGTTCGGCGAACCGGCCGATGCGTTCCTCGGCCGCAGGCTCGCCGACCTGATCGCCCCCGGCGATCACGCGGCGCTGTCCGGCGTGCTGGCCGGGGTCGCGGCGCGCGGCCGCGTGGCGCCGGTCGTGCTGCATCTGGCCGACGGGGCAAATAGCGCGTGCAGCCTCGCGGCACTCGCCCTGCCCGGCGATCGGAGCCGCATCTGCGTCACCGTCGGCCCGGTGCCGATCCCCGCACCGCCGCCATTTGTCGCCCTGCAGGGCGCCGCCGCGTTCGCGCGGGAGACAGAGACCCGGCTGCGCGCGGGCCAGGCCGGATCGCTAGGCCTGCTGGACGTGACGGGATGGGCCGAAGCCTCCGCCACCCTCAGCAAGGAAGAACGACAGATGCTGCGCAGCGGCATCGGCAACGTGCTTGCCGGCATGGGCGGCAGCGTGGTCAGCGAGATCGCGGCCGGCCGGTTCAGCGTGCTGAGCCAGAACGAGATCGACCTGTCGCGACTGACCGCTTCGGTGGAGGCACTGATCCGCGCCGCCGGAGGTAGCGCCGGGACCACCGTCGAGGGTCAATTGATCGGCCTGTCGCACCAGGGCCTGACCGCGCCGCAGGCGGTGCGGGCGCTGCGTTTCGCGCTGGCCCGCTTCACCGAGGGTGGCATGGCGGCAACCACGCGCGCCGGCTTCGGCGGCGGGCTCACCGGCTTCATCCTGCAGGCCGGAGCGCAGGCGCAGCTGATCCGCGCCGCCATCGCGCAGCACCGCTTCCACCTCGCGTTCCAGCCGGTGGTCACGTTGGACGGCCGCAAAATCCATCATTACGAGGCGCTGCTGCGCCCGATCCTCACCCCGGCCAGCCCGGTGCGCACCGCCCAGGATTTCGTCACCTTCTCCGAGGCCGTCGGCCTGTCGGAGGAGCTGGACCTCGCCGTGCTGTCGCAGACGCTGGCCGCGCTGCGCGACGCCGCCGGGGCGGTGATCGCGGTGAACATCTCCGGCATGTCGATGCAAAGCCCGGCGTTCCGCGACCGCCTGTTGCGGGAAATCGACGGCAGGGCGGCCGGGCGGCTGATGATCGAACTGACCGAGACGACGGAGATCGAGGACGTGGCCGGCGCGGCCGCCACGCTCGACCGGCTGCGGGAACTCGGGGTGCCGGTCTGCATCGACGATTTCGGCGCCGGGGCCGCCTCGTTCCGCTATTTGCGCGATTTCCACGTCGACTACATCAAGATCGACGGCGGCTATGTCCAAGCCGCCACGAACAGCGGACGGGAGCGTGGCTTCATCGCCTCGATGCGCGACCTGGCGCACGCGGTGGGCGCGCAAGTGATCGCCGAGATGATCGAGACCGAACAGACCGCTTCCCTGATGGCGGATCTTGGTGTGCGGTTCGGCCAGGGCTGGCTGTTTGGCGCGGCCGGCTCGCTGCCGGGTCGGATCGGGCGACGCCACCGGCACCCCGCCTGAAGCGGCAATCGGTTCGACTCTGACGCAGCCGGCGGCCGCGGATTTGCCCCAATCGCCAAGGCGGGCTTCAATCGTCGCGCACGATACCGGCGGGGGAAGCGGACATGACCACACGCGAGTTGCGGGACACAGACGGCCGAAAGGCGCTCCGCGCCGGGGACCGAGAGGCGCTCCGCGCCGGGGGCGAGGCAATGCAGCGCGGTCTGTTCGGCGAACCGGACGGCAATCTCGGCATTCCCGGCCCCCTCGCCCCCGGCTTTGCCGAGATGATGACCGAGGTCGTGTTCGGCGGCATCTGGACCCGCCCCGGCCTCGCGCTGGCGGACCGGATGATCTGCACCCTGGCGGCACTCGCCTCGGTGCAGAGTTTGCGCACGCTGCGCCAGCACATCGCGGCGGCACTGCGCATCGGCCTCGCCCCGCGCGCGATCCAGGAGATCTGCATCCAGTGCGGCATCTATGCCGGCATGCCCGCCAGCGCCGAGGCGCTGAACGTCGCCGCCCAGGTGTTCGCCGAACAGGGCGTGGCGGTGCCGCAGGATATGCCACCGCCCGCGTCGCTCGAAACGCTCACCCAGCAGGGCAACGACGTGATGCGCGCCCTGCATGGCGAGCGCGGCCAGCAGGGCTACGCCGCGCCCGACAATCCGGTGACCTCCGCGCTCTATCCGCTGGCGATCCAATGGGGCTACGGCGCGATCTGGGGCCGTCCCGGACTGGAACGGCGCGAGCGCGCCCTGGTAGCGGTCGCCGCCTTCACCGCGCTGAAGCTGGATGGTCAGGTGAAGAAATTCGGCCAGTCCGCATTGAATGTCGGCCTCAGCAAAACCGAGGTGATCGAGGCGATCGTGCAGACCGGCCCCTACAGCGGCTTCGCTCCGGCATTGAACGCGCTCGGCGGCCTGTCCGAGGCACTGCGCTAACCCTGGCACGACCAAACCACCCCCAAACTGAAAGAGGACAACATGGCGGGTCTCTATTTCGAGGAATTCTATGTCGGTCAGGTGTTCGAGCACGCGATCACCCGCACCGTCACGGAAATGGACAACGTGCTGTTCAGCGCGCTGACGCACAATCCGCAGCCGCTGCATCTGGACGAGGAATTCGCCAAGAACAGCGAATTCGGCCAGCGGCTGGTCAACTCCATCTTCACGCTGGGCCTGGTGATCGGCGTTTCGGTGGGCGACACCACGCTCGGCACCACCATCGCCAATCTGGGCATGAGCAAGGTGGAGTTCCCCAAGCCGGTGTTCCACGGCGACACCATCCGCGCCCGCACGATCGTGCGCGCGGTGCGTGCCAGCAAGTCGCGCCCGGATACCGGCGTGGTGGAGTTCGAGCATCAGGGCCACAACCAGCGCGACGAGCTGGTGGCGATCTGCGTGCGCGCCGGCCTGATGAAGCGCAAGCCGGCGTGACGCGGGTTCAGTCGCGGTAGATCATCTTCCGCGTCATCCCGCCATCCGCCACGAACTCGGCGCCGGTGACGAACCCGGCGTCGGGGCCGAGCAGGAAGGCGGCGAGGGCGGCAATGTCTTCCGCCACACCCACCCGTCCGGCCGGATGATCGGCATGGTCCTCCGGCCGCGGCGCGGCGCCATTGGTGTGGATCCAGCCCGGACTGATGCAGTTCACCCGCACCTCGGGGCCGAGGCTGATCGCCAGCGCATGCGTCAGCGCGACCAGCCCGCCCTTGGACGCGGCATAGGCTTCCGTATCCGCCTCCGACATGTGCGCGCGGGTGGAAGCAATCATCACCACCGCCCCCCGCGCCGCCCGGAGCAGCCCCGCCGCCGCGCGGATCAGCAGAAACGCGCTGGTCAGGTTGGTGCCGATCACCGCCGACCACTCGGCCAGCGTCAGTTCTTCCACCGGCTTGCGGATCATGATCCCGGCGTTGCAGACCAGCGCGTCCAGCCGGCCCTCGGTGGCGCGGATGGTTTCCAGCAGCGCCGCCACCGCCGCCGCGTCGGAGACGTCGCAGGCGACGTAGCGCCCCGCCCCGTGCGCCGGCGGCGCCTCCCGGTCCGCGACCACCACCCGGTAGCCGTCCCGTGCCAGCCGTGCGGCGATCGCGGCGCCGATGCCGCGCGCGCCGCCGGTGACCAGCGCCACTTTGCCGCCGTCTGTCGTCATGCGTGTATCCTCCGGTCCATGGCGAAGCCGCATCGGTGCCGCTAATGTCGTCCCCCGTCCAGCCACTACCGGAGAAGACGATGCAATCCGCGACCCAGTCGGTCGATGCGGCGATCACCTCGCGGCACTCGATCCGCGCTTACCTGCCCACGCCGGTCCCGCGGGAAACGGTGGAAGCCATCCTCGACGTCGCCGCCCGCGCGCCCAGCGGCTCCAACACCCAGCCCTGGCTGATCCACGCCCTGGCCGGCGCGGAGCTTGAGCGGTTCTGCGACATCGTGCAGGGCGCGTTCCTGGCCGGCGTGCAGGAGAAGCGCGAATACCAATCCTATTCGGACCTCGTCGTCGAACCGTATCTGAGCCGCCGCCGCGAGGTCGGCTGGGGGCTTTATGCCCGCCTCGGCATCGGCAAGGGCGACCGGGAACGCACGCGCGAGCAGCATGCCCGCAATTTCCGCTTCTTCGACGCGCCGGTCGGCATGATCTGCACCATCGACCGCCGCCTCGCGGTCGGCAGTTGGCTCGATCTCGGCATGTTCCTGCAGAACGTCGCCACCGCCGCGCGGGGGCGCGGCCTCGACACCTGTTTCCAGGCCGCCTTCGCCGGCTTTCCCATCACCGTCCGCCGCACGCTTGGCCTGCCGGACGAACAGGCCATCGTCTGCGGCATCGCGCTCGGTCACGCCGATCCGAACGCGGTGGAGAACGGGCTGGAAACCAAGCGCGTGCCGGCCCGCGAGTTCGCCAGCTTCCGGGGCTTCGCCACGTAGGGGCTGCGCAACGTAAAGGGGGCGCCGAAGCGCCCCCTGCCGCGCAACGTCGGACGGCGACGATCAGGCCGCTTGCGGGTAGAGAATCTTGTGCGCCCGGCGCAACGCGTCCGCCATCGCCTCGGGCGGTTGCGCGCCGGAGAACAGTCCCTGTCCGTCCAGGAAGAACGACGGCACGCCATTGACCCCGGCGTTGCGCGCCATCGCATCGCCGCGCAGCACCGCCTCGCGCCCGTCCTCGCCCGCCAGGAACGCCAGCGCGGCATCGCGATCGATCCCCACGGCGGCGGCGCAATCGGCCAGCACGTCGTGGCGGCCGATGTCGCGCGCCGCGACGAAATAGGCGGTGAACACCGCCTCCATCGCCCGGTCCTGCAAACCCGCCTGCCCCAAACCCTCATGCCCCTGCGCCTCCAACTGCCCAGCGAGCCAGATCAGCCGGTGCGCCTGCACCGTGTTCGGCGTGCGCGTCTGCCGCTCCGGGTGGAAATCCAGCCCGGTCGCGGCGGCCGCCTGGACGATGCGCGCGTCCAGCTCCTGCGAGCGTTCCCAGCTGCCGAACTTGGCGGTGCGGTACTCGCGGCGGTCCGTCCCGTCCGGCGGCATATCGGGATTGAGCTGGAACGGATGCCAATGGATGGAGAACGCCAGCCCCTCGCCGGCCAGCAGTTCCAGCGCGCGTTCCAGATGCCGCTTGCCGATGAAGCACCACGGGCAGACGGCATCGGAGACGATGTCGATCCGTGGCAGCGTTGCCGCCCCGGCGGGCAGGTTCGCGGCCCCGGCCGCCGTCTCGTTGGGAACCTCGCAGCCGTCCGGCCCACAGACCGCGCCTTCGGTGATCCTGTCGTTCATCGCGCCCCTCCTTCTCTTGCTGTCAGTGAGAATGGGGCCGCGAGCGCGCCGGTTCCAGAGTTTTCGACGTCGTATGGACGAACCGCCCGCACCGCGCCGACGCCCTGTCTTCGGACGGCGGGAAGGCGGACGTGGCGAAGACAAAAAAACGGGAGCCTCGACGATCGAGACTCCCGCTTCCCTACACAGCGGATGCGACCGCGCTAATCCTGTCCGGCCAAGCCCGCAAAACGGGCCTGAACCGGAGCAGTCTCAGCTCGACTGCCCGCCTGCCGATGCCGACATAGCGGCGGGCTTGCGCGCCGGCTTGGCGGCAGCCCTCTTCGGCGCGGCCTTCTTCGCCGCAGGCTTCGCAGCGGCCTTCTTCGCCGCAGGCTTGGCAGCCTTCTTGGCCGCCGGCTTGGCAGCCTTCTTGGCCGCGGGCTTGGCAGCCTTCTTCGCCGCCGGCTTCGCGGCCTTCTTCGCCGCGGGCTTGGCAGCCTTCTTGGCCGCAGGCTTCGCAGCCTTCTTCGCTGCCGGCTTCGCGGCGGCCTTCTTGGCAGCGGGCTTGGCCGCGGCCTTCTTCGCTGCCGGCTTCGCGGCGGCCTTCTTGGTCACCGCACGGATCGCCATCGGCTGCGCGCACACGGCGTCGCTGCTGGTGGCCTGGGTATCGATGTCATCTGTGTTCACCTGAGAGGACTCCTTGTCGTGGCGTTGTTTGAGGACGTGCCACCAACTGATTGTCGCGGCCGTATCCATGGGACGTCTGCTAGCGCGGCACATTCCTGCTCGCAGACCAGTTTGGTCGCTCCGGCGAGCAGGTCGGCGCCACCGGTTCGTTCCGGCGCGAAGCTGCATCCGGAATAGGACGGCCGCGCGACACACCCGACGTGGGGAGCGCCACACCCCACGCACCATGTCCGCATCTGCCCAGACACACGAAGAACGTCGATGGAGTACGTCACTGGCCGCACCGCCATGTTTGCCGCCCTGAGACCAGTCTCGCATCGTCTCCGACGATGACTGACCGGCCGTGTTTCGTCGCCTGAACGAGGTTGCGGTCCATGGACCGTCCTTCTGCTATCGTATGCCTGCACCGACGCAACGCACGTATGGGCCGAATCGGATTCGCGCATACCGATTCCGCTATTCCGCGTCTGACACGCGCCTGTCAACAAAAAGCAATGGTTGTACCGCATATCAGGCAAAAAAAACGTCCAACACGCCACATACGCGCCACATTCACGAAAAAACCGCCGCGACATCTCTGTCGCGGCGGCTCGTACGCGAATCGGGCGAACGCTATCGCGTCATGGTCGCTGGGCGATCGGCACGAACGTCTGATCGTCCGGTCCGACATAGTTCGCAGTGGGGCGAACCAGCTTGTTGTCGATGCGCTGCTCGATGATGTGCGCGCTCCAGCCGGCGGTGCGCGCGATGACGAACAGCGGCGTGAACATCGCCGTCGGCACCCGCATACCGTTGTAGCTGATGGCGCTGAACCAATCGAGATTGGCGAACATCTTCTTCGCATCCATCATCACCGCCTCGATGCGGTCGGCGATGTCGAACAGCCGCGTCGAGCCGTTTTCCTTCGACAGCCGCAGCGCGACGTCCTTGATGATCTTGTTGCGCGGATCGGCGATCGTATAGACGGCGTGGCCGAAGCCGATGATCACCTCGCGGTTGGCGACGCGCTTGCGGATGTCGGCCTCGGCCTCGTCCGGCGTGTCGTAGCGCTTCTGGATCTCGAACGCGACCTCGTTGGCGCCGCCATGCTTGGGCCCGCGCAACGCGCCGATGCCGCCGGTGATGCACGAGTACATGTCCGAACCGGTCCCCGCCACCACCCGGCAGGCGAAGGTGGAGGCATTGAACTCGTGCTCGGCATACAGATTGAGCGAGGTGTGCATCGCCCGCAGCCAGGACGGCTTCGGTGTTTCGCCATGTAACAGATGCAGGAAATGACCGGCGATGCTCTCGTCGTCGGTCTCGACCTCGATGCTGCGGCCGTTGTGGGCGTAGTGGAACCAGTAGAGCAGCATCGAGCCGAGCGAGGCCATCAGCCGGTCGGCGATGTCGCGCGCGTCCGGCAGGTTGTGGTCGTCCTTCTCCGGCAGCACGCAGCCTAGCACGGACACGCCAGTACGCATCACATCCATCGGATGCGCCCCCGCCGGCAGTGTTTCCAACGCCCGCTTCACCACGTTCGGCAGCCCGCGCAACGCCCGCAACTTGGCCTTGTAGGCGGCCAACTCGGCGACATTGGGCAGCTTGCCATGCACCAGCAGATACGCCAGCTCCTCGAATTCGCAGACATCGGCGATGTCGAGGATGTCGTAGCCGCGATAGTTCAGATCGTTGCCGCTGCGCCCCACGGTGCAGAGCGCGGTGTTGCCGGCAACCACGCCCGAGAGGGCGACGGATTTTTTCGCCCGGTTGGGCAGGGAAGCTGTATCGCTCATAGGACCTTCTCCTTCAGAAGATACGCTTGCTTCAGAAGATGCGCTTGCCTCAGAAGATGCCGGGCTTGCCGACAGCCAGCGTGCCCGTGGGCAGCGCCACATTCAACCGGTGCAGTTCCCCCGCCGGCAGTCGCGGCAGTTCCTGCACCGCTTCCAGGAACCGGTTGGCCTCGCGGGTGGAGATGATGCCATCGGACAGCACCTGGAACTTCCTGATATAGTCCGGGCGCGAGAACGGCTTGGCGCCGAGCGGGTGCGCGTTGGCCACCGCCATCTCATCGACCACCGTCGAGCCGTCCTTCATGATCACCTCGATGCGCGCGCCGAACGCCAGCTCGTTCGGGTCGGTCGCGCGGTAGCGGCGCGTCCATTCCGGGTCCTCGCGCGTCTCGATCTTGTGCCACAGCCGCACGGTGTCGGCACGGCCGGCGCGCCTGGGCGCGTAGCTGTCGACATGGTGCCAGCGCCCGTCCTGCAAGGCGACGGCGAAGATGTACATGATCGAGTGGTCGAGCGTCTCGCGGCTCGCCTTCGGGTCCATCTTCTGCGGGTCGTTGGCGCCGGTGCCGATCACGTAGTGCGTGTGATGGCTGGTATGGATGACGATCTTCTCGATCTGCTCCAGATCGGCGATCTGCTGGCGCATGCGGAACGCCAGATCGATCAGCGCCTGGGACTGGTACTCGGCGCTGTGCTCCTTGGTATAGCTGTCCATGATGGCGCGCTTGGCCTCGCCTTGGCCGGGCAGCGGCACCTGGTAGTGCGCATCGGGGCCATCCAGCAGCCAGGCGATCACGCTGTCCTCGCCTTCGTAGATCGGGCTCGGCGCGCCCTCGCCGCGCATCACGCGGTCGACGGCCTCCACCGCGAGCTTGCCCGAATGCGCCGGCGCATAGGCCTTCCAGCTGCTGATCTCGCCCTTGCGCGACTGGCGGGTGGTGAAGGACACATGCACCGCCTGCTGCACCGCCTGGTAGATCACGTCCTGCTTCAAACCGAGCAGCGTGCCGATGCCGGCGGCCTGCGCCGGGCACAGATGGGCGATGTGGTCGATCTTGTGCGCGTGCAGGCAGATCGCGCGGACCAGATCGATCTGGATCTCGTAGCCGGTGGCAAGGCCGCGGATCAGGTCGCGGCCGGACTTCTCCATCGCCTGCGCCACCGCCAGCACCGGGGGAATGTTGTCGCCGGGATGGGAGTAGTCGGCGGCGAGGAAGGTGTCGTGCATATCCAGCTCGCGCACGGCGGTGCCGTTCGCCCATGCCGCCCATTCCGGGCTGACCCGCTTGCCCGGTGCGACGCCGAACACGGTGGCACCGCCTTTGGCCGGATGACCCAGCGCCATGTCGCGGGCGGAAACCACCGGACGGCGGTTGATCGCCGCGATCGCCACCGAGGCGTTGTCGATGATCCGGTTGACGATCATCTCGGCGACGTCCTTCTGCACCGCCACCTTGTCGGCGGCGACGCCGGCGATCTTCCAGGCCAGCTGGTCCTCGCGCTTCAGGTTGTCCTTGGATGGGTGAACCTTCACGTCGTGCAAAATCATGCGATCCTCCGGTGGGCACTGAAACGGCCCGGTGTCGGGGCGTCCGCCCCGGGGTGTAGCTGACGCGGGGTTGGCTGGCATCCGCGCGCGGTCTAGCCTTGGAACGGCCCTTCGTAAGGTCACGCCGCGGCAACGGCAAGCGCATGAGGCGCGCCACAACACGGGGATGCAAAGATAACGTGTCAGTTCCATTCGATCGGGTGATTATCGGCGATGTCGTCACCACGGAGACCATCCTGCGCGGCGGCTATGTCGCCATCCGCGGCGAGACCATCGCCGCCATCGGCCAGGGTGTTCCCCCACCGGCGGCGGAGACGCTGGACTACAGCGGCAAGCTGATCCTGCCAGGGCTGGTCGATGGGCACATGCACACCTCCTCCGCCCTCGGCTGGGCCGGGATCGAGGGCGCCAGCCGCTCCGCCGCCGCCGGTGGCGTGACCACCTGCGTGGACATGCCGTACGACGTGCCGCACCCGGTGACCGACGCCGGCAAGCTGGCCGACAAGATCGGCTGGGTGGAGCGCACCGCGCATGTCGACATGGCGCTGTACGGCACCATCACCAAGACCGGCGGCGTGGACGCGATCCCCGATCTCGCCGCCGCCGGCATCTCGGCGTTCAAGCTCTCCACCTACGAAACCGACGCGGCGCGCTTCCCGCGCATCGACCACCCAACGATGGTCGAAGCGTTCGCCGCCATCGCCAAAACCGGCCTGCCGGTCTCGGTGCATAATGAGGACCAGGAACTGGTCGTGCGCCTGACCGCCGAGGCCCGCGCCGCTAGGCGCACCGACCCGATCATGCACGCCCGCACCCGCCCGCCGCTGGCCGAGACGCTGGCGGATCTGGAGATCTTCGAGATCGGCCTGCAAACCGGCGCGCATGTGCATATCGCGCATTCCTCGCTCGCGCGCGGCTTCGACATCGCCGAGATGTTCCGCCGCATGGCCGGGCAGAGCCGCGCCAATGCCACCGGCGAGGCCTGCATCCAGTATCTCTGCATGACCGAGGACGACCTCGTCCGCCTTGGCGGACGCGGCAAATGCAACCCACCGTTCCGCGCCGCCGAGGAGGTGGAGCGGATGTGGGAGGCCTTCGCCGCAGACAAGATCGCCTATGTCTCGACCGACCACGCGCCCTGGCCGCTGGAGCGCAAGAGCTCGCCCGACATCTTCGCCTGCGGCGCCGGACTGACCGGCCTGCAAAGCTTCGCGCCGCTGATGTTCACCCTGCTGTCCGAGCGCGGGCTCAGCCCGACCCTGATGGCGACCTACTGCGCCGAGCGCAGCGCCAAGCTGCACGGCCTGTGGCCGAAGAAGGGCGCGATCCGCGTCGGCAGCGACTGCGACCTGGTGGTGCTGGAACAAGGCGACTTCATCTTCGACGAGGCCGCCATCGTCGACCGGCCGGAGCTGCGCTGGTCGCCCTATCACGGCCGCAAGATGCGCGCGCGCGTCGCCGCCACGGTGCTGCGCGGGCGGCTGATCTGGGACGGCGCGCGGGTTCTCGCCACACCCGGCACCGGGCGGTTCGTCAGGCGCCAGGCGCACTAGCGCCCGGCATGACCTCCTCGGCGACGGACTATCCCGAGGGCGACCGGCGGCGCGACTTCGTGGTGCAGCTGACCGCCATGATGGCGGTGCAGAGCGTCATCACCATGGGCATGTACACGGTGCCCGTGCTGGCCCCGGCGATCGCCAGCGATATCGGCATCCCCGCCACGTCGATCGGCATCTACACGTCGCTCGTCTATATCGTCTGCGTCTTCTCCGCGCTGCTGGGCGGCGGGCTGGTGCCACGCTACGGCGCGCTCCGGGTCTGCCAGACCTGTCTGGTGCTGCTCGCCACCGGCTTCCTGTTCGGCCTGAGCGGCCATCTGGTGGGCCTTGGCCTGTGCGCGCTGATCTGCGGGCTCGGCAACGCGCCGCCGACGGCGGCAAGCTCGCATGTGCTGCTGCGCGCCACGCCGCCGCGCTGGGTCAATCTGGTGTTCTCGATCAAGCAGGCCGGCGTACCGCTCGGCGGCGCGCTCGCCGGCGCGGTGCTGCCGGCGCTGGCCGTCGCGCTCGGCTGGCGCGGGGCGATGGCGGCGATGGTCGGCCTCTCGTTGCTCACCGCCGTCGCGCTGCAACCCTGGCGCGGCGAGATGGACGCCGACCGCGACAGCGCGCGACCGATCGGCTGGCACACCGCGCTGACGCCGTTCATGCTGATCTGGCGCCATCCCGACCTGCGTGCCATCGGCGTTGCCTCGGGCATCATGTCGGGCGTGCAGATGGGCCTGCTGGCGATCTACGTCACCTATCTGCACGAGGCGGTGGGCCTGACCCTGACGGTCGCGGGCGGCGCACTGGCGACGGCGCAGGTGTTCGGCATCGTCGGCCGCATCCTCTGGGGCGCGATCGCCGACCGCACCGGGCGGCCGCTGCTGGTGATGACCAGCATCGCCGCCGGCGTGGCGCTGTGCGCCGTCCTGGTCGGACAGTTCACCCCGGCCTGGCCGCTGCTGACGATCCACGCGGTCAGCGCCGTGTTCGGCTGCCTGGTGCTGGGCTGGAACGGCGTCATCTTCGCCGAGGTGGCACGCCTCGCGCCGCCCGGCCGCACCGCGGAGGCGACCGGCGGCATCGTCTGCTTGACTTGCCTCGGCATGGTGTTCATTCCCANNGCTCGTCGCGATCGATTTCCTGCGCCGGTCGATCCGGCGCGGCCTTGGTTGAAGGAGCCCCACGCATGTCCCGCATCATCACCGTCGCCGCCGCGCAACTCGGCCCGATCCAGCAGGCCGAGCCACGCTCGGTCGCCGTGGAGCGCATGGTCCGGCTGATGGAGCGCGCCCACAAGCGCGGCGTGGAACTGGTGGTGTTCCCAGAACTGGCGCTGACCACGTTCTTTCCGCGCCACTACCTCGAGGACATCGCCGAGGCCGACCGCTGGTTCGAGAGCTCGATGCCCTCCAACGAGACCGCGCCGCTGTTCGCCGCGGCGCGCAAATACGGCATCGGGTTCCATCTCGGCTACGGCGAGATCGCGCATGAGGCGGACGAGACCGGAATCGTCCGCAAGCGCCGCTTCAACACCTCGATCCTGGTCAGCCCGGAAGGCGATGTGCTGCTGAAATACCGCAAGGTGCATCTGCCCGGCCATGCCGAGTACGACCCGCGCCGCAAGGTTCAGCACCTGGAGAAACGCTATTTCGAGGTCGGCAATCTCGGCTTCCCGGTCATCCGCGCGCCGATGGGCGGCCTTCCCGGCATCAACATGGGCATGATGATCTGCAACGACCGCCGCTGGCCGGAATCATGGCGCGTGCTCGGTTTGCAGAACGTGGAACTGGTGATGCTCGGCTACAACACGCCCAGCATCAACCAGGAGGCCGGCGGGTTCGAGGCGCATCATCTGCGCGTGTTCCACTCGCAATTGTCGCTACAGGCCGGCGCCTATCAGAACGCCTGCTTCGCCGTCGGCACCGCCAAGGCCGGCACCGAGGACGGCTGCGAGCTGTTCGGCCATTCGATCATCGTCAATCCGCAAGGCGAGGTGATCGCCATGGCGACGAGCTGGGACGACGAGCTGATCACCGCGGACTGCAATCTGGACATGTGTACGCTCGGCCGCACGACGATCTTCGCCTTCGAGAAGCATCGCCGGCCGGAAGCCTATACGCGCATCACCGATCAGGTCGGCGCGGTCGACCCGCCGGTCTGGAGCAAGCCGGCGGCGGAGTGATCCCAGCCGCGCCCGCGGACGCGGCGGCGGGACACGTCAGGCCGCCCGGATAGCGCCGAGAAATCCTTCGACCTCCTTGCGTAGAACCTGGGCCTGCTGCGCCAGCCGATCGGCGGAGGACAGCACCTCGTTGGCCGCGGTGCCGTTCGCGCCAAGGCCGCCGGAAACCAGTTCCAGCCCGTGCGCGACCTGCTGCGTCCGGCTGGCCGCCTGCTGGACATTGCCGGAGATCTCCTGCATCGCGGCACTCTGCTGCTTGACGGCGGCCGAGATGGAGGCGGCGATCTCGTCGACGCTCTGCACCGTCTTGGAGATCGCCTGGATTGCCTGCAGGGCGGAGCCGCTCTCCGCCTGAATGGCGGCGATCTGCGCGCGGATGTCGGTGGTGGCCTTGGCGGTCTGGTCGGCCAGATTCTTGACCTCGCCGGCAACCACGGCGAAGCCCTTGCCGGCATCGCCGGCCCGGGCGGCCTCGATCGTCGCGTTCAACGCCAGCAGATTGGTCTGCGCGGCGATGTCCTGGATCAGCTGCACGACGTCGCCGACCTTCTGCGCCGCCTCGGCCAGACCCGCGACCGAGACGTTGGTGCGCCGCCCCTCGTCGGCGGCCTGGCGGGCGATGGCGGACGCCTGCGCCACCTGCCGGCTGATCTCCGACCCGGTCGCCGCCATCTCCTCGATCGCGGCGGCGACGCCCTGCACGTTCATCGTCGCCTGCCCGGCCTCCGCCAGCGCCGCGGACGCCTGGGTGGTGGCCTCGGTGGCGGTCCTGGTCACTTGGCACGCCGCCACGCTCATGTCGACACCGGCGGCGGCCACGATCTCCACCACGCCACCCACTTCCTTGTCGAACCGGTCGGCGAGCCGGAACAAGGCGGTGCGGCGGTCCTCGGTGGCACGCGCCTCGGCCAGCTTCTGCTCCCCCTGCAGCGCCTGGATACGCCCGGCATTCTCCTTGAACACCTGCACCGCCTGCGCCATGGCGCCGACCTCGTCACGGCGATCGGTGCCGGCGACGGCAACGGACAGATCGCCCTTCGCCAGCCGCTGCATCGCGGTTCGCAGGTCGCCGAGCGAGCGGATGATGTCACGGTTGATCAGCCAGGCGAACAGCAGCGTCACCAGCAGAATCCCACCCGCGATGGAGCCAAGCTGCAACAGCGAGGCACGGAACGCGCCGGCCAGATCGTCGGTGTAGGCGCCGGCGAGGAACACCAGGTCCCAGGGCGCGAACCTGCCCACATAGGAAACTTTCTCCACCGGCTGTTTCTGCCCGGGCCGCGGGAACAGATAGGTGATGGTGCCCTCGTCACCGCGGGCAAGCACGTCCCGGGTGAGCTCGGCGAGGGGCTTTCCGGTGCTGTCCACCGCGTCGCTGAACTTGTCCTCACGGCTCGGATCGGCGCCGTGAACCACCAACAGGGACTTGGCGCCTTCCATCTTCTGCACTGTCAGATAGCCCGCGCCGCCATCGAAGCGCATGCCATGCAGAATTTCGCGCAGTTGCGTGACCGCCTGCTCGCGGGTGAGCTGGTGCGCGACGATCTGCTTGTCCAGCGACCGCGCGATGCCCATGGCCGACTGGGCGACAGCGCGCAGCTTGTCGACGCGGTCCTCGACCATCCGCTGGTGCAACAGCGAACCGGCGGCGCCGATCGCGGCGATCAGCGCCAGGGCCGACAGCCCGAGCAACAGGGCAAGCTTGATACGGAGCTTCAGGTGGCTGAGGATTTTCATCGGCACCCGCTGCAAAATCATGGGGGGAGGAGCACGTCACTCCGGAGTATTGCAGGCCCAATAAAGAAACGATGAAGAAGCCCGTCGGGGCGTGGCAGCCTGCTGATTTGCCGTGAATTGCTGCCCGGAACCGCGATTTCCGGAAAATGGCTGGGGAACTGGACCCGGTCCGGACCACTGCAACCCATTGAAAATACCCGCCTCTCGCGGCCTCGGCGGGTTGATTGTGGGGGACCTTTGTGGGACCCCTTGTGGCCGCCGTCAAGGGAAGCGCCGGGACCGTCACAACCTACCCATGGAGGGATCGTGGGCAACCCGCCATTCCCCTGCGGCAAGCGGACGCGGACCGTGCTGGGCGATACCTATTGCGGTCGGCTGAAGGCCGCGCCAGGCAGCCGTCAGGCGTTAGGAGAGGAGTCACGCGGACTCCTCTCGACGTCGCATACAGAGGCAACGAGTCCCATCAAGTCATCAAGGCGTGTCCTGCTTCAGAACGTGAGCTGCAATCCCAGATAATATGAGAACTGGTTGGTGGTGGACCGGTTTTGCAGCCCGGTGCCGACCGAGGACAGCACATGCCAGTTCTCGGAAAGATCATAGGTGGTGCCGACGTTGAAGCCGGTGCTCTCACGCCCGCCGACGACGTTCGCCGTCTGGTGAAACACCTCCACGCCGAGGTTGAACTGCTCGGTGATCTTGCGCCAGACGGCCGCCCCGAAGAACCCGTAGTCCTTGTTGCCGACACCCGGATTGATCCAGTAGCCGCCGCCACCATAGACGGTCCACGGGCCGAATTCCTTCTGCAGCCAGAGCGGCAGGAAAATTTGGGCATGGCCGGTGCTGAAGCCGAGCTTCTGGTTGCCGACGGGGACTTCGATCAGCGGGAACGCGGCGACCTCCGGAAACCAGTCATCTTCCTCGGGTGAAATGAAGCGGTATTTCGCGCCGAGTTCGATATCGCCCAGCGCGAAGCCGGCGCGGCCGCCGGTCGGGGCGGTGTAGCCCTGCGGGATGATGGCGTGCAACTGCAGGTTCGGCAGCGCGCCGTAGTTCACCTCGAAGGCCGGCAAGGCGGCGGTCCAGCCGCTGGCTACCTTGGTGCCCTGGGAAAACAGGTTGATCTCGAAGTGCTGGAACTCGACCGGCTCTGGATCGTCGGTGCGGAACGGCGGACCCGCCAGCGCCGATCCTGTGGCCAGCAAGGTCGCACAGAGGCAGGCCAGGATTCCCCGACCCGGCATGGCAGAGCGCCGGATGGACTTCGTCATCGTTACTACTCCGTTGGGATGAAACCGGCCGAGCGCCGGGCAGCGGGCACGGCGCTCCCACGGTCTCCCGCAGGTGCGGACCGGCATGTGTCATGCGAGCCGCCCGCCGCCGCCACGGTTGCTGGCGGCGGGAGCAACCTCACACTTGTCTTACGGCTTCATCGACAAGGGGGAGAGGGGAGCTTTCGGCAGTTCGTAGCGGATGAACCCGAACTTCTGATCCGCGTGGCACTCGTTGCAGCCCTTCACCGCTTCCTTGAAAGCGACATCGAACTGCTTGATGTTCTGGCCCTTGATGGCATCGCCGATCGCGGCCAGGTGTTTCTCCTCGAAAGCCTTCAACGGCTTCGCCCGCGCCGGTCGGGTGGTTTCGCCGACCTCTTGGATCTCGGTCATCTCCTGGCGGTTATAGTCCGCCAGCTTCCAGTTTCCACCGTGTGCCGCGTAGTACATCGTGGTGAAGCGGGACGAGTACTCCATCATCACGGTGCCAAGCCCGGGCTGGATCTCGGCCAGAGTGTTCAACTTCTCCTCCGGACTGCCCTTGAGCCACTCAGCCTGCGCATGGGCCGTTCCTGAAGCGAGCAGCACCAGGCAGCCCGCGGCGACGGCGATTTTTGGGAAACTGATCATCTAGCAGCCTGTCGGCCTTG